>JADGBV010000149.1 GCA_015231345.1 Planctomycetota bacterium | reverse complement strand
GTTCCGATATATTCTCCTTCTTTCTTGCAATTGATATCTAAATTCAGCAGGTTTCGGTTTTCGTCGTAAAGGCTTAGGCTCCAGTGCCCTAACTGCGCAATAGGTCCGTTAATATTATAGTTAAAGCTTTGTGTGGTATTGGGGAGATCGTACGATCCGGATATGCTCCAGTTGTCATCGGCATTGAGCTTAAGTTGAGGGGAGATACTAAATTCTTTGTCGTTAAAAGAGCCGCTGGCAAGGAGGTTCCATTTTTGAGCGTCCATTGGGGTGAGTCGCAGAGCATTTAACTGTATTTTCTGTGCGCCTTTAACACTTGCAGAGCCAATGACAATCTCTTCCATCCGTGTCCACCACTTTTGTTCACTTTGTGTGATATTGAAGAGAGCAGATATTTTCTCGCATTCGATAAGGTTGCTTTCTTTCATGCCGTAGAGATTAGAAAATGACAGGCTTAAACTATTGCTCAGGTCTGTCTCTAATGTGATGTCGTTAATGCTGAAAATACCTTCCGGGTATGTTAAACTCGCATGGGCTAGCTGAACCTTGATGTCGTCATTGTTAATATCGAGAGTTGCTTCGGGCAAAAAAAGATTTAAATCTTTGTTCTCAATATATAAACTAATATCCTTTAAGTTGATATGATAAGGTACTTTTTGCCAGTCGAAATTTTCTTTATGCTTCCAAAGTTGATGATAAATAAACTCTTTGGGAATGATTTGGAAAGACTGGGCTTCAAATTGAATGGCGCCTAGTTGAGCAGTTTCTCCTTTGAGTTGAAGTCTTCCTCCCTCCATTTTGCCAGTAGGGGAAAAGTGAAATGAATCGATTTCAGGTGTGAGATTAAGCTTTGCTTCTAGTATCTCTTTGAAATTATTCTTGAAATGGGGCTCAAGGTAGAGAAAGCTTATGAGCAGGATAATAAAAGAGAAAATAAGACACTCTGAGCAAAAAACAACCCATGAGCGAATCACAATCTCTACCGTTTACTATTTTGAGGGTTTGAGAAGGATTTGCACCGTACCAGAGCGGTTGCGAGGCTTGAGACTGAAGATATCTTCTTTTTCATCTTCATCTTTCATGCCTGAGATCCAAACTTCAGCAGGTTTCTGGTAAACGGCGTTTAGTTGGGTTTTAAGGGTTTTGTCGAGTTGATTGTGTGCTTGCAGGGCATTTGCATTTTGCCTTCTGATTGGATTCGTCCTTTGCTCCTCTGGGCTCTCCTCTTTAAAACGAGGGATTTTAACAATATTTCGTGATCGAGATACTGTGACCTGATTGGTATTGGCTTCATTAAAGGCGCAGCCGCTTAATAAAAGTAAAGCAATCAAGAGTGGTGTCAGGAGCTGACTCATGTGGAAACTGAAGATTTTTGAATATCGTTGAAGAGTTGAAGCATTAGGTGAGGGGGCAGACTTTCGGCCCTTAGCCCGGATGATAACCCATGTTCTTCAATAAAAAGGTCTAATTGAAATTGAGGCGCAATTTGTTTTAGAACTTTTGCGAGTGATTTCCTGCGGTGAATGAAAAGTGCTTTTAGGAAGAGAATGAACTCTTCTTTAGGAGGTGTGTTGGATGTGGGGCTGACTCTAATGATGAGTGATTCAACTGATGGTGCTGGCCAAAAGCAGTTTCTGCCGACTTTTTTTAACCTTTCCATTTTCAGGAAAAGAGTGCCAATAACACTTAAAAGGGAATAAGCTTTTGTGCCTTCTTTTGCCATAAGCCTATCGGCAAATTCTTTTTGGACAAGAAAGAGGCCGCTGTGCCAAAGATCAAGGTATTTGAGGAGATTGATGAGTAAAGGCGTTAGTATATTATAAGGTAAATTTGAGATTAATTTGAGTCCTCTGCCTGCCTTTTTTTGCTCCATAAAATAGCTGATGAGCTCGGGATGTAAATCATGTTTGCCAGCAAGGACATCGCCATGAAGAATAGAAAGCTGAGGCGATTCGTAGGTTTGTTTTAAATAAGCAGCCAAGCCTTTATCGAGCTCCAAGCATAATGTAGGAACTTCATAAGGAATAAGATGCTGAGTAAGGGCTCCTGTACCGGGGCCTATTTCAACAATGGCATCATTTTCTTCGACATTGGCCTGTTCTGAGATATACTCGAGAAGGGGCTTTTCAATAAGAAAATTTTGCCCCAGACTCTTCAGCGGGGAGAAACCTAGTTGGGGGACGACAGATTTGGGTGAAACCCAGTTTTGGACTTTAAAAGTCCTCTTCTTCATCATCGGCGCTTTCGCCGTAGCTTCCATCAATTGATACTGGAATGGTATAGGCTTTCTCGTGTGCGTACCTTGGTAGGTATTTCCATTCTTCCTTGTCTTTGGTCCAGTTTTTGAGGTGCTTGAAGTGTTCGTCGCTAATGCGGCGGTATGTTACGGTATAAGCTAAACTACGTCCAGAAGTGGGCTCTTTTTTGTCGGTCAAACCAAAAATGACAAGTTCAAGTTTGTTGACTCTGTGGGGAGCCTGCTTGAAGCAAATGATGCCTTTGCGGATTTCATCGACATCCATTTCGCTGCGCATTTGTACGGCATCGATGGGTCTAGTATTCCAGCCAAAGCAATGTGGGCATTGTGCTGCTTCTAGGTGTTCTTTTTTGGGTTCAGCGATGTAAATAGGGGAAGTGGCTCTATCTTCCAAGGTGCCTCTTAGTTCGTCATCGATAGGGGTTCCCGCTTCAATAATGATTTCTTCACCGTTTTTGTAATAAATGACAGGTTTTGCGAGGGCTACATTAGCGTGCAAGCGGTAAGAGCGCAGTCTACTTGGATGAATGGCACGGGTGGATAAAGGCGGGTACTCAAAGCCCTGATCTTCCGGCCCAGCTAAAGAATGAGCGTTTTTTCTATAAAAGTTATTATTGCAATAACCACAATTGATGAGCTTTTTTGACCATACTTCATCAGTATACGAAAATGAAGGAATGCTTTGGCGCACTTTAGGAGGGATTTTAATGTTTTTCTTGCACTTATCACATTTGGTCTCCCCACTGATTTGCACGTCTGAAATTTCTAAAACATTATCGCAACCTTCGCGACATTCCATTTCGTAAGGTGTGATGTAATGGGTGAAGTAAATAGGATATGGATAAGGGTCATCTGAAGAACTGCCGTATTTTCTGGCGTAAGAAAAAATTGATTCAGAGAGTAAAGTGTCTAATTCAGTATCGTCTTTAACATAAAATTCTCGTGTAACTTCACGGTCATTTTGTGCGGCAACCACTAGTTGCCCAGGTTCACATACGGTGGTATTGCGAGAATGACTAATGGGATCGATGCTGGTGATCTCTTTGCCATCTAAAAGCATATATAAAACATCGTGTTTGTCGATGGCCTCTAAGGAGTTAAATTCTCCTTTTTCTTTTAAGGCTTTGTCGGCAATACAGACTTTTGTGCCATCTTCAGTGGTTATATTCTCCATGGGAATATCGCCTATTTGAAGCTGATAGCTGTAAAGTTGGATTGGGAACTGCTCCCCTACTCGTGTGACCCAAAATTTATTTTTTGTCGATGGAGTCTTTTCTGGCCAATCCATTCTCAAATAGCATTCGAGTTCAAGTTGGATGGGGGCTCTGATGTGCACAGGCATAACGACTTGGTGCTCTAGCATGGCCAAGTGCTTTTCCTCAACTTCAGTTCCATTGGGTATAATTTCTATGCCATCAATGGTTTGAAAGCCACTTTCGAGTAATTCTATGCCTCCAGATGGATTGTTCTCGAATTTATAAGCATCGAGGACTTGGCCGACTTCAAAAGATTCAATCATTTCGCCAGAAGAATTGTACATGGTGCGAAAAGAGCTCGCATAGAGGTAAGGTAGGTCCTTTGAGCTGATTGCTTTTCCACTCTCAATGAGTTGTATGCCTTCGACTGTTCTTAAGGGCTCAAGAAGAATGTCATTTTCTTGAAGGTCTTGGGGACGAATTTCAACTCCAGAATTATTTTCTAGCAGAAATTGGAATACCCATGCTTCATTATTACCCGTGATATCCATTAAGGATACGGGCTCCTCTGTGACTTTGATGCCTAATTGAAATTTAGCATCCTGCTTGAGCAGTCTAAGTCCATTGGCTTCGCTTTCATCCCCCGTGTGGATCGTGCGTAGAACTTGACTTCCAAACAGACTCCCAATCAGAATGGGGAATGACATGGCAATCGCAACGGCTGTTTTAATCACTCGACCTCTCAAATAAAAGACGGGACCATATTAATGGCAAGTGGCAGTGCGCCAGATCAGCTTAGACTTTATAAAAGGTGATTTTCTATAAGCCCGTGAAAGGAGCCGCAAGACATGATGATAAGGAGTGAATTTTGTGCGATGGGCTTAGAAAATTGCGCTAAAAGCTCCTCTGGATTTAAGCAAGCTGTGGCTTTGGGGCCAATTTCTTGGGCAACAGCGAGTGCATTAAAGCGTTCCTCTTCAGGAATTCTGGCATCAGGGTGGATGGGGCCGATTGTGACTTTATCGGCCAAATTCAGTGCGTCGGTGATCTCTCGAGCAAAAGTATTACGTCTAGATGTGGCATTTCGGGGATCGAAAACAGCCCAAACTTCCTTATCTGGGTACTCTTTTTGCAAAATGGTCAATGTTTCGCGAATGGATGTTGGGTGGTGAGCAAAATCACTGATTAGGGTGTAGGGGGAGGTTTTTAGTATCTCCATGCGCCTTTTGGCGCCTGTAAAATGGGCAATATGCTCTTGAATCTCTTCGTGCGCACAACCATATTCTCTGGCTAAGCCGTAGGCTCCCACTAAATTTAAATAATAGATGTCTCCTAGGAGTTGTGTGTGCAGTTCAAATTTTTCGCCTTTTGATTTCCACTCACATTCTAAGACTCGTTCATTATTCTCGTTTCTTGACCTGAGAATTTGCAGATCGTTGTTTTCTTTAAACCCGTAAGAGCATGTATTTCCTTGAAAATCATCCATTAACTCCTGAAGGTGGATATGGTCCCCACAATAATAGACGCACCCATTTTCGGGAATTAAATCGAGCAAGGCTTTGAACTCGGCAATCATGTGAGCAAAAGTTGGGAAAATATCAACATGATCCCACTCTAAATGAGTCAGGAGAAGGAATTTTGGGCGGTAGTGCAGAAATTTACTGTGTTTATCAAACCACGCCGTGTCATATTCATCACCCTCGAGAACAAAAGGGGAGCCCGTGCCGAGTTTGCAAGCCGATTCTCCATTTTTAAGAACTCCACCGATAAAAGCTCCCGCTCCTTTAGATTTTAGCATTTCTGAGAGCAAAGAGGATGTGGTCGTTTTGCCATGGGTCCCCGCAACGACAAAACTTTCACGTTCAGGTAGAATATATTCCTCTAAAATTTGCGGAAAACTCATGCTTATCCAGGGAGCTTTCTGGGCTGCTTCGGCTTCAATATGGTTTTTTGAGAGCGCATTGGCGATAACTTGAATGTCAGGTGTGAATATTTCTGTGATCTTTTCTTTACCGTAGCCTTCTAGAATAGGGATATTCATTTTTTCCAATTGATCACTCATGGGAGGGAAAAATTGAGCATCTGAGCCTTTGACTTGGTGCCCAGCTTCAGCTAATAATAGGGCAACATTCCCCATGCCTGCGCCACAAATGCCACTGAAATGAAACTTCATAAATATCTCTCTGTCGTTGAGAGAGTAGTGTACTTTTAAGTGTCTTTCTCCAATGACATGGAGGCTGCCGGGAGCCTATTAATTCTTATTTGACAGTGGGCCAGTTTCCATATTATCCGCGAACCTACGGGGAATTAGCTCATCTGGTAGAGCGTTTCACTGGCAGTGAAAAGGTAAGGGGTTCGACTCCCCTATTCTCCATTTCTATACCTGTATGGCGGGTCCATTCTATGGCAGCAGATAGTCCAGCAGAAAAGATGCTCATCAACTTGCTCATTCGCAACAAATTGATGACTAAGAGTCAACTAACTCGTGTGATCAAGAAAAGCGTTGGTCAATCTGAATTTAAATTACACGAAGAGATTCTACAGCGGCGTTTTGTCGACCCCAAAGTAATGAATAAGATTGTCGCTGCCATTGATAAAAAGGGCCATGTTTTCCCCTTGCTATGTGATCAGTCGGCTAAAAATATCGAAAACGTCGTTTCAACAGATTAATCCCTAGAAAATATGTCAGAATCAGATTGGTATAAAAGCATTGATACCGAAACTGCGCTTAGCAGAGATGAAATTCATGAGCTCCTTCCTCACAGAGGGGATATGTCATTCCTCAACCGGGTAACTCTAAATGAGCAAGGTGGGATTGGTGAAGTTGTCTTGGATGAATCTGCTTTTTGGGTCCCAGGTCACTTTCCAAAACAAGAAAATAACGAAGGAGCTTTTGCCATTGGCCCTATTTTTCCAGGCGTCCTTATGGTAGAGAGTTCGGCTCAATTAGGAATCGTTTGCTGGCGCCACCTTTTAGGTGTGGAACGTACAGCTGGAAAAACGATGCTTTTTAAGACCATTGAAAAGGCTAATTTCAAAAAAGAAGCTAGACCAGGTGATAGAGTCCTGATTCGCAGTGTCGTCGATAAATATAGCATTCGCCTGATGCGTTGCTCTTTTGAAGGCGTTGTACTTCGTGAAGGCGCAGAGCCTGAAACTTGCTTTTCTTGTAATATTGCCGGACTATCGGTATAAAATGGAGTCTACTAAAGTGTTGAGGGGTATTGTTTCTCTATTTTCTTTGTTCTCCCTTTGCTTCACTCTAGGAGCAGCATCTCTTCAGATTGACGATGAAAAATTATTAGGGACACTCGCACAAGGAAAGTGGGTTGTTTTAAGTTTAGTTGCTGATTCTGAAAAGGCGCCAAGCGTCACAGAGCAAGGTCGTGCTTACCGCAAAATGCTTGAGGAGTGTGTGCAGAAACAAGGAGGAGAAGTTTTTACCCTTTCTTTAAATGAAAGAAAACAGTGGGAGCAACTTTGGAGCTCTCCTTTTAAAGCGCGTATTAGTCAGTCCCTCAAAGATCAGGCTCAGCAAGAAGGTGTGAATATATTGACTGGAAGTTATCCTGAGAATAAACCTCAAGCTTTAACTCTGAATAGTTATGATAGTCAAAAGAAAAAGTCTACGGTTTATTATGCTGGAGCAAAAAAACAAACTCAAGTTGCATCTGCTGATAAAGTTGTGAAGAAAGAAGAGGCTTCTAGCAATAAAGTTGAATTATCAGTAAACACACTCTCTTTTAACCGAGTTGAACCTTCCAGGCAAAGACCAGAAGGCCGTGAACGTCGCCGTAGACGTTCGAGTATTGAAAGTGGCGATTTAAAAAAATTAGAAGCTCGTCTTAAAGCGAACCCTGTGCTTAAGGACTTTTCAAAAAGCTATGAGAATAAAAGCTCTGTTGAAGTTTCTAAAGATCTCGAATATTACATCCGCCAGTCAGAACGCTCTTGGGTTGCTTCAACCAAAATTGAAATGCTCTCTAGAGCTTATATTTTAATGGATCGATCTGGTAGTTCGCCTGAGAAAGTGAATGAATTACTAAAAAAACTCCAGAAGCACGAAGATTTTTATAATGAAACTCGTGACTGATGAATAAGGCTTAGCTGTTTAAGTTAGGGTTGGTATTTGTTAGCTAAGTTTTGTGGTGGGTGTTCTTTAGGTAAGCTCTTAGGTGCTGATTTTGTGGTGATAAGGGCAGGCTTTAGTGATTTCTAAGCCGTCTGATCTAGCAAGATCAATATATGCCTTTGCCTAGCCAGTCATATGAGTTTTCACTTTGGCTTAGTTGGGTGTCATGATTTAGTACAGCTTCAGCAACAGAGCGGTCACAGCCATGGTAACCGACAATGAGTCTTCCTGAGTTGTTCACATTTGTGGAGAGGTTATCAGTCGGACAGGTTTTCCTTCCGAATCAAGATACCCAATTTTCTGAAGATGCTTCTTCGCTTTCTCTGGAGTATTAGTCTCCTCGTCGAGGCGTTTAGCAGCCTCCAGCATCTGTTTCATTGTGACTATGGCCATAAGTCAATTTTACAAGTTAATTAGTGAAAGCAATGTATGGTAGTCAGTAAAGTCTCATTAAAGTTGTCTTCTTCGAATAAAAATGATTACTTGGTGTCCCCGATAATGTAATAACGCCATATTCTCAGAGCTTCACTTAAGTCTCAAAAAAAATGTTCAGATAACTCAAATTTGCAAAAATGGCGCAAAAAATATATCGCCCAAAAATCTAAATACACCAAAATCTCTAAATAAACACTTAGTTTGTCAGGTTTATTGATTTCTTTAGCTCGCAGGAGCAAATTTGTGGTTTTATGGCTGTATTACGTGGAGGCGTGTTACCCCTCTTCGAACTCGTGCTCCAGTTTTTACTGCCTCAACTCTTTTCTGGGTATCCACTTTGACTTCTGGGATATTCCTCTCAATAGTTTTGCTTTCTCTGCGACTCGGTTTATGATAATATTTTTCAACCTCAATTACCTCAAACTTCCTAGGCTCTTCCACTTTGACTTCTGGGATATTCCTCTCAATAGTTTTGCTTTCTCTGCGACTCGGTTTATGATACTATTTTTCAAC
>JADGBV010000148.1 GCA_015231345.1 Planctomycetota bacterium | reverse complement strand
CTGACGGTGACGCTTTATCTTTCTCCATTGCGAAAGCCCCCGACAGTGGGGTACTAACAGGCACCCCCCCTCATTTGACTTACACGCCCAACACTCATTTTACTGGCACCGACTCAGTTACTTTTAGAGTCAATGATGGCGATGTTTTTAGCCGTACAGCTACGATCTCTATCAATGTCACTCCTGCATACTATACACTGACTGTTGTTGGAGGTGCAGGCTCAGGGGTTTACGAAGAGGGGCAAATTGTTCCAATCTCGACATCCATTCCTGTGGGTTATTCGTTTACAAGCTGGCAAAGCAATAACGGAGGTCTATTCCAGGACCATAATGCGGCAAACACGAATTTCACAATGCCTATGGGCGACACGACTGTAACGGGTAGTATTTCTATGAACACCTACACAATTCACTTTAATGCAGCAAGCCAAGGCTTCATTTCTGGCATCGCTAGCCAAACGGTCAACCACGGAGAGTCATCAGTACCGGTGACTGCTGTTGCTGCTACCGGCTTTCATTTCACAAACTGGTCTGATGGCAGCGCAAGTAATCCAAGAGTGTTTCGCAATGTGACTTCTAATCACAATGTGACTGCTATTTTTGCTATTAACACTTATACGGTGAACTTTTCGGCCGGCAGCCATGGATCTATTTCTGGCCCAGCCAGTCAGACGGTTAATTACAGAGATTCTTCAGCACCGGTTGCAGCCATACCTGCGACGGGCTACCATTTTACCAGCTGGTCCGATGGAAGCACAAGCAACCCTCGTGTAATTAGCAACGTAACCTCCAATCACAGCGTGACAGCTAGTTTTGCCATCAACACTTATATGGTGAATTATTCTGCGGCAAGCCACGGTTCCATTTCAGGAATAGCCAGCCAGACGATCAACTACGGCAGCTCCTCCTCAGCAGTTACTGCCGTGCCCGAAACGGGCTACCACTTCATCAGCTGGTCCGATGGCAGCACCAGCAATCCTCGCATCGTTAGCAATGTCACTTCGAATATGAGCTTTTTAGCGAATTTTGCCATCAACACTTATACTGTAAATTTTTCTGCCGGCAGCCACGGCTCCATTTCAGGAACAGCCAATCAGACGATCAACTACGGCAGTTCCTCTTCAGCGGTTACAGCCGTACCTGCGACAGGCTACCACTTCACTGCCTGGTCCGATGGCAGCTCCAGCAATCCAAGAGCATTTAGCAATGTGACTTCAAACCACAGTGTGACAGCCAATTTTGCGATCAACACTTACGTTGTGAATTTTTCAGCCGGCAGCCATGGCTCCATTTCTGGGACAGCCAGTCAGACGATTGGCTACGGAGCTTCCACGTCTGCAGTAACTGCGGCTCCTGCCACCGGCTACCACTTCACCAGTTGGTCCGATGGGAGCACTAGCAACCCAAGAGTGGTCAGCAATGTGACTTCGAATATCAGCTTAACGGCATCTTTTGCGCCTTCTAACAATACGATTACTTTTTCTGCTGGCAGCCACGGTTCCCTCTCAGGTCAGACGACTCAAGTGGTGACTACTGGGGGCTCTACTTCTGCGGTAACAGCTATTGCTGAAACCAACTATCATTTTGCTAGCTGGTCAGATGGAAACACCAGTAACCCAAGAGTGATCAGCAATGTGAACTCGAGCATGAATCTTAGTGCAAACTTTGCCATTGACACATTTACGGTTACCTTTTTAGCGGGTAACAGTAACGGGACCATAGTGGGCGAAGCTACCCAAGAAGTTCCTTATGGTGGATCAACAACTCCAGTATCTTACCTTCCTCCTTCAGGCTATAGGTTCTTATCTTGGATTGGCGATGGATCGAATAACACAAGTAACCCTCGCACAATCCTCAATGTGACTTCTAACAGAAGCTTCGTAGCTCAATGGGAGCAACAGACTTACCATCAAATACAATTCAAGACTGGAACTCTTGGTACCATTACTTCAGGAAGTGCTGAGCAGCAGGTGATTAATGGAACCGCGGCAACACCTCCGGTTGTTGCAGTCACAGATGGCTGGGGTTTTTCCAGGTGGGATAAAGATATTTCAGAAATCACTGAGTCTGGAGAAATTCATGCCATCTACCATGCTGGCGAAGATATTAATAAGACGCCCTTATATTGCATGGAGAGTGTACACCGATGGTCAGGCGAAGATTCAGTTTACATTATTAACACAGACAATGAATTGATCGAAATTAATCATTACAATATCATTAAGATAGATGATAATGTATCAAAAGTTGTTGGTGGAGGCGACCATATTCTCTACTTGACCATGAACGGTATTCTAATGGGTCAAGGAAGTAGCTCCTCTGGTCAATTAGGCACAGGGCAGAATATTTTTTATGAGAACCCGGTTCAAATTGCTTCCGGCGTTAGGGATATCGCTGCTGACAAAGACTGTAGTTTTTACATCACACTCAGCAATAACCTATACAGCATGGGCCAAAATGGCTCTGGTCAGCTAGGACGCAGTGGAACAACACATTTGCCTCAACTAGTAGCCCAAAGCGTAGCAAAGGTTTCAACATCCGGTGAGCATAGCCACTTTATTAATCAGTCTGGGCAACTTTATGGAATGGGCTGGAACCATTTTGGAGCCATTGGAGACGGCACCAATAACAATGCCTATTCTCCAGTATTTATCCGTGGTGGAGTCGCTGAAGTTGATCATGGTGAACGACATACCGTGTTTTTAACAACTAATGGTGAGCTACATGCCATGGGCTTGAATGATTGGGGGCAATTAGGAGACGGAACGACCACAGCAAGAAATGCGCCTCAATTCATGGTTGATAATGTGATAAGCATTACTGCAGGTAGCCATAATTCCTACTTTATTGATATCAACAATGAATTGCACGGGACTGGCTTCAAAGTATTCTATAATACCTCTGCAGTTTTGGTTCCGAATTACGTGGCAAGCAATGTGGATTCTGTGAACGCAACGATCATGGGCTCTACAACCTTTATGTCTGATGGCTCACAGTATTTCACCGGAGCCACATTTTCAGAATTACCAATCAGGTTGCCTTATATCCCTTATGGAACCAAAGTTGTTTTGGAGCCCGTTGAATTCTACCCTTTTGATCATGTGGCGGTATTCATGTCTGATGAAAATTTCCAAAGCACATATGAGAATCACCGAACACATATAGCAGTTAGCAACGGTCATTCTTTCGATGCAAACTCAACACCCTTTGCGGCAGCCCCTTATGGTCAAGTACATACCGGTTGGAGTGGGCAGCTAAGCGATATAAGCAATGATGTTTGGATAAATTCCACATATGTGAATCAGCCGACATTTTTGGTTCAGTTTCAAACAGGAAGTCTGGGCGTGATCCCATCAACTGTTCAAAGAAACCAAGTTATTCCACAAAACGAATCTGTTCAGGAACCATATATCATCATCGAAGATGGATACTCATTCCATTCCTGGACTCAAGACTTAGCGCTAATAAACTATGATAATCAAGTAGATGCTATCTATAAGATTAACGGGCAAGCAACCGTACACATGGTCACTTTCCAATCAGGGACCTACCCCAATGAAACCATTGACCGTGTATTGGTACCTAATGGATTTGATTATTCTGCCATGCTACCAAAAGCTACTCATATCCCTGGGATGAGCTTTGTCAGTTGGAATCAAGATCTAAGTGCTATTTATGGAAGCACAACGGTCCATGCTATTTATGAAAATGAGTAAAGCATAGAAAAAAGCATCTAGATCAAGATCCACTTATGCAGCTTGATCTAGATGCTTTTTGTTCTTAGCTTTTGCATTTAATGACTCACTCGAGACTCATTTTAGCCAGGTCCTCAAATCACAATGTGCAATTTTGTGAGAGAAATGGTTCCAATCTAAATTCCAGCCCCTAATCTTGGGTAGTGAAGCAACTAGCCGGCAGGCCAGACTTATTATACAGATTAGCAGTCACGGGATTGGCTGCCCAGGCGTAACGCAATTCTGAAGGCTTGTCGATTTCGGGGTGGTAGGCTTCAACTTTATTTTTCCCTACAATTTTAGCCTCAGCCCACTTCCATATACCTTTGGTGTCACTAATTTGAAAACCACCCAGCGGTTCATCTACGGCTTTGGGCCGATCCAAAAGCTGCTTCCTGGCAGTCATCAAGCCATCCCCTACGGAACTGAAGGTAATTGTGTATTTGTTCCCATTTAAAGAGTGAGATTCATAGAGAGGGCCGCTATACACAATGTCCGTTTTCCCATAGTCCTTGGCCAAAGCCCAAAGTGCCAAACGCTTGCCCACATCGACTTTGTTTCGGGGGTGAATGTCTTTATGATCTCCAACATCGTTAGTAACTGCCATACCTGTATTCTTCATTTCTAAGGTTCGTCGCATATTGTCGTTAATTATAGCCCACGAACTTTTGTGCTTAGGCTCCAAAGCAGCGCTTTTATAGCCGGCTAATTGGGAAAAGTAGAAAGGAAAGTCCCCCTGCCCCCAGCGCTCACGCCAACCTGAGATTAAAGCCTTAAGATATTCGTAATAAGTCGCGGAGGAGTCACCTTGATTCGATTCACCTTGGTACCAAAGAGCACCTCTCATGCCATAGGGAACCAAGGGATTAACCATAGCATTGTAAATAGTACTAGGAAAATTGGCATTCTCCCTTGGGTCCTGCCACTTTTTAGGAGGTTTGGGTAGCTTTGTTTTGTTCTTTTTGGCTTCCTTCACACCTTGTTCCCATTTGGCCATAGCGTTTTGGTATTGGGATTTTTCCTTCTCGACATCGATTTTGGACAGTTGATTTTTCAGATTCTCCCATTCCTGCTCATAGACCTTCTTAAGTTTGGGAATATTTTTAAAGGTGGTGGTTGGGATAAAAGGTTGAATTTTTTTTCCGCCCCAAGGAGTCTGAAGCACTCCCACAGGAACATTTAGTTCCCTTCTGAGTTCACGACCGAAAAAATAACCAACACCGCTAAAAACATCTATATTTTTTTCCGAATCCGCCGAAGTCCAAATGCCTTTCTTTTGCCACTTATTCACATCGATATTGGTAATTTCCTTATCATAGGAGGTGACTTGCCTCATTGAAAATCGCCTCAGCAAGGGATCTCGAGCTGTTTTTTTATGTTCGGCAATCCAATCAGGCACAGCTTGCAGAGCTGGGTCCTTGGTTTTAGCGGCAGACTGCCCAACTGTCCAGCCCATATTAGACTGCCCCGAACACATCCAAACTTCGCCAACAACCACATCTTTCAGGATGAGCGATTCTTTTTCCACTTGAATGCTCATTTCTCGATTCTCGGACGAAGCTTGAAGAGGGTCTAAATGGACCATCCACTTTCCACCCTCTTGAACCACGCCATTTTTAGTTTGCCCAGCGAATTTAACGCTAACCTTATCCCCAGCTTTTCCCCAGCCCCAAATAGGCACCTTCATCTCCCGCTGCAGCACCATTCCAGAGGAAAAAACCTTGGCCACATCCATCGCAAATAAGTTGTAGTTAAAAGTTATAAAGACGAAAATAAAGCTAAAAAGTGTTTTCATGATGATAAACTCAGTGAATATTAGAAATGATTAAAACCAGTCATTATTAATTAATAAGCATCTTTATTGCTTTCATAATGATATTTTTATCCATGCAAGATGCACCACTCAAAAAAAAACATAGAAATTATGATTCACACTCACTGCGCCAGACGAATATTAGAAAAGCGACTAAACCACTAAAACCATGTGCCCGGCATCTCAGTGTATTTACATAATACTCTTGCCTATATGATCCATGCAATCTACGAGAAGAAAACATGAGTACAGGTACAGTTAAGTTTTTTAATTCAGGCAAAGGTTTTGGATTTATCGCACCAGAAGATGGAAGCAAAGATCTCTTTGTACATATTTCTGATGTACAGGGTGGTGGTGAACTATCTGATGGTCAATCAGTTCAGTATGAAGTAGGCGAAGGCAAAAAAGGACCTTGTGCTGTAAATGTCAGTGCACAATAAGTAAAACTAGCTTTTCACAGTTTTAGTGACTCGTGATTATCTCAATTCCAACTTTTTTTAGTTTGAATTGAGATAATTACGAGCTCATTCATTATAAGCTTTCCTTTTGTTGAAAGCTTCGCAAAAAGCACTTATTTCACTTCTGTCTAGCCCATAGACTGGACTTGTTAAAAGCTCTGGTTTATGAACTAAATGAACAGCTAAATCAAGAGTTTTTTGCCAAGCATATCCCCGACAGCCTAGCAGCTCTCACTTCAGTGAGAGCGATAGGCTCAAGCACTTATTCGTCTGAGAAATCCCATCGTGAGGCCTAAGAGCATAAGAGATTGCAGCCGGTTCTGGAACAGCAGTAATGCCTTCCGTCCTTGTCGCTTTTATGATAATTCACAATCGGTCGATTATCTTTGTCAAAGGAGAGTTTTGCGCCGCCATTGATGATCCCGCCGCCACTCGGAATCGGATCAATCCATAGTTTTTTTTCGCTGAGGGTCAAGGGGAGATCAACCTTGTGACCGAAGGCTGATTCCCAACGGATCAGATCTCTGCTCCGAGCGTAGGAGAGATGGCGGTTTGTGGCGCAGTCGAAGGTATCGCGCCACAGAATTTTCGATTTGAAAACGCGCGCTGGGAGCCCCTTCCCCGAGCGCTAAGCCCATGACACCTGTGACAATCACGAGAACCAATGCCATATTCTTCGTCATAAACGATTACTCTTTCTTATGCCAACGATCCAGCTCATTGATAGGGGTGCTTGGTAAATTATCTAGAATTAGACAGTATTGACCACTCGCACAATTCCCTATCCATTGAAGTGAATTGTTATGCTTCCGTTGTAGAATAAGGACGTCCCCTGTTATTTCTTATTTGGGATAACTCTTGCACTACAAAGAAGAAAATCTCCTCGTACGCATCAGGCCCGCTTGGTTGTGATATGATTTTTTGAGACAGTAGGATACATGAGCATGGCACCCAATACGTGAATCCGGCATAAATGAACTGGAGATTCGCCAATATGCTTACTGTTTTTTCTGATTACGTAGGTTTGGCTGTAACAGTCACGAACTGTTCTTTTTTCTGGATTAAGCGTAAGCCACATTAGGTCAATAATTAAGTTTACCGGACCTAAAAATAAAAACAAAAAACGAAACGACATATTATACATTGATGGTTTTTTCCCGTAAATAGATACGATTTTGCAATTTGTTAAAGCTAATCCAAAGGTCCCAAATCTCGATATTTTGATGACGGTAAGGTAGATGTACGTTAATATCAGTGCCCCAAAGGTGCAATACTCCTCGTAATAGGATTCAAATGAATCATACAAAACCTCGTCTAAGATAAGGCCAAATGATATTAGAGAGCAAAATACAAATAAGTCTACGCAAATGATAATTAGCCTGCGAAAGAAACCAGCATAATCATCTGTGTCATAGTACACCCCAATACCAAAATCAGATTTACTCATAGGGACTTATAATATTTCAATTTGCTGCCCCTTCAGGCGTCGGTAACATTGATTTGTTAAATTCCTGTTTGGGATATGTGAAGCGAGCAGTGATTTTGAGTTTCTGCAAGTAGTCGTCTTCCTTTGCGCCACTTCCTATATTGTGAATTATATATGGTAAATTTTCACGGTTTCTTTTGGAGCTGATTATTGCAATGTGATCTAAGTTTCCTACTTTACAAGTAACGATATCGCCAGCTTGGTAAGCACTGTAGATACCAGGGATTGATAATGAGTAGCCTTGTCTTTTCAAGTATGTTCTGATATTCAAAACTCTGCGATGGTCTATATTCCTATCAGTCCTTTTTAGCCCCCATTTTTTTGGATATGATCTGAAGTTCTTCTTCATGTCCAAGTGAATAAGTTCTTGAAGGTCTTGGTTGTACGCGACTCTCAGAGCTCTAACGACAACATCGGAACAGACACCTCTGTCCATTGGCACATCCCCATTTGGATATTTCAATCCGACATAAGCAGGGTCATAACTTGTTGTAACACCAATCTGTTCTCTAGCAGCGCTTACGAGTGGGTGATCCTGTTTGGAAAAAACCTTAGACTCTTCTGGTGGTTTTTCTGCATCAATTATTATCTTATCTGAATCACCACAGCCGATAGTACAGAATATGATTAAGGTTAATATGACTTTGACTGGCATGAATTTAACGTATATTCCGCGCAGCTAGATTTAATCTCCTGCAATTCATCACGATACCTTTCGACGTTGATCTATCTGAATTCAGAAGCACATGAATATCTAAAACAGAAGGCATCAAAAAAATCCATCAAAAAGATCGGTTAAAAGGCTTTATTTTAGCGATTAAGTGGATGTTGCACCCTGCAATCGAAAGGATTTTTTAGCTTAACGTATATCTCTATCCATTTTACGAATATGTAAGGCTTCGTATTGCCTCTCACATAACCTTGGGTAATCTTAAGGGGCAACTAGAGAGGCTTAGCCTTTTCAAAAAATAATTCGTGCCCCTGATCCCATAATAAATCACTATTCTCCCCTTGTCATTACCCGGTTTATCCGGGTAATCCTGAATATTAAGCTAACGAATTCTCCCTG
>JADGBV010000147.1 GCA_015231345.1 Planctomycetota bacterium | reverse complement strand
GTTAAATATAATGGAATGGTGTGGACTAATATAAGTGCCATATAACCATAATTAGCTTTAAATAATTGCCTGCAGAGCTGGTTGATGAGAAGCAATGAAAGAGAAAAAATCAGAATACTAGGTAGCCTTAGCAGGGCTGCAGCATCAGGAGAAATAAAAGGTTGGATGAGAAAACTGAAAAAAGGAAAAGGAATGGAGTGATCGCTCTGGAAATGACTCCATAAAATGGCGTTATAGGTTTCTTCGTTATGAAGATTGAGCTTGGTGCAAAAGAATAGCCTTACCCCAAAACTAATGATGAGAAGAAATTGAATGAGAGTATTGTAGGGGCTATTACGTTCCATATGAGGGATTGTCAGGTATTTAGCTTTTAGTCCAAGACTTTAAGGTAAAGAAACTCTAAAAAAGATGCAGGCATTATGAGGCTAGCTCCAATAGCCAGCGGCTAAAGAAAAAAGGCAGGCATTGGCTGATGCGTGGAGAACCCATGAGCTGATGATGGATTGGCGCCAGTGATAAAGTTGGAGAGTCGTTAGGGCGCAGCATGTCCAAATGAGAGCTTCTGGTAATTGTTGGACTAGAGCTAAATCTTGCTTCATTTTCAGGTGTGGCCAAACAAAGAGAAAGCTCAAAAAAAGATCGTATAATATTTTAGAAAATAACTGAGTGCGTCCTTTTTGGATATGGTGAACTAAAACTCCCCTAAAAAAGAGCTCCTCAGCAAAAGGGCCTATGAATATGGCTGCAATAATCATTTCCAGGGGCAAATGTCCTTTGTTTTGGCCTCCTCCTAATTGGAGCATGTCCATCAACTCTTGCCCATAAAGTGCACCAGCAGCTTTATTGAGGGCGAAAAAAGCCCCAAGTCCTGCTAGAGCAATAAATAGGCCAAGGAAGAGCTCTTTGATCACTTTGAAGGGGCTATTTATGCCCATAATAGAAATAATGTGATTTTTATAGACTATGCAAATCAGGGATATTTCTAAAATGCGTAAGGCTATGAGGCTAATCCACTCATCCTCAAGTGAATAATTCACGATTAGACCTAGAATATTATCTATGACACTTAAAGTTACGCACAGCAAGATGATACCTACGAGGTTTATCACGTGTTGATAATATTTTGCACTGAACATAGAGAAAATAATAGGTCGAATGTGATTTATCCAAATAAAATTTACCTTTCAATCTTATGACGCGTAAGATCGAAGCCATAGATATCCCCATTCCCATGACCCAGGAGTTTCTGGGATTTATTCAGAATTGGCGTGTTGTGGTGGTATGGGATAAAGATCATACTATGGTGAATTACGATAACGAGTTCCGCCCGAAATTAAAAGAAAATCTTCTGGCCATGAAGAAGAAATTTCCCCGTTGGCGCCATGTGATTCTAACAGAAAACACTCTAGAGTCTGTTTATGATATGTTTGATAAAGAGCCAGGGATTGAGCAGATATTTGATATGATCCTTTGTGATGATAACTTTTTCTCGCGCAAAGCCATTCGTCAGTACTTTATTAAAAAGAAGATGTGGTTTTCCCTTTTTGGCCGAACCCCAAAAAGAGAGCGGACTAAAAGGAAGAATCGAAGGGTCAATGATATCTTTTTAGGTAAAAAGGTTGTGTTAATTGACGATTTACGTAACGGACGGGTTCCAGAGCATAGTTTTTGTGTCACTTGTAAACTTTGGACGGGAGATGTTTCCCATGAAGATGAAATAAATTGGCCTGATACCCTTGAAGAGAGCATACTTGGCGTATTAAAGCGCCTTTATCATTACGAACCTAATTTGTATTTTTAGCATCATATGTCATCAAGTTTTGGCCAAATATTTAAGATAAGCACTTTTGGAGAGTCACACGGTGCCGGAATTGGTGTTGTCGTTGACGGTGTCCCCTCGGGCATTGAACTTTTTAGGGAAGATATTCAGAAGGAATTAGACCGACGTCGGCCTGGTCAGAGCCTTATGACCACCAAAAGAAGTGAAGCTGATCAGGTGGAAATTCTCTCTGGGGTTTTTCGTAATACTACAACTGGAGCTCCCATTGGCCTGCTGATTCGAAACAAAGACACAGATAGCAGTAAGTATGATGCTATCGAAGATTTATATCGTCCTGGTCATGCCGACTACACTTACGATAAAAAGTATGCCTTGCGTGATCACCGAGGCGGAGGAAGAAGTAGTGGACGGGAAACGGCTTGCCGAGTTGCGGCAGGGGCTATAGCTCGTAAGATGCTGAAACTCAAAGGAATCGATATTCTTGCAGCTACTATTCAAGTGCAGGATGTTTATGCGCAAAAATGGCTCGACGATGAAATTGAAAATAATTCCATCCGCACTGCCGACCCTGATGTCGCAGAAGAAATGGCGAATCGAGTGAAGGCAGCCATGAGAAATGCCGATAGCGTGGGTGGCGTTTTGGAATGCCGCGTGAAGGGTCTGCCAGTTGGTTTGGGTGAACCCCTATATGATAAACTTGATGCCATGCTGGCGCACGCCATGTTTTCCATTGGGACCGTTAGAGGGCTCACTTTTGGTAATGGTTTTGAGGCGAGTGGTCTGCTTGGTTCAGAAAATAATGATGCCATGGAAGGAGGTTCTTTTGCCAGTAATCGCTGCGGTGGGATTTTAGGGGGATTGTCTAATGGCATGCCTATTATTATGAAAATTGCCATAAAACCGACGCCAAGTATTGCTACTTACCAAGCAACCATTGATAAATCTGGCCAGGATCAAAAAATTCGCGTTGAAGGTCGTCACGACCCTTGTATTTGCCCTCGTGCAGTGCCCGTTGTCGAAGCGATGACTGCTCTGGTTTTAGCCGATGCCATTTTGTTAAATAAGTGTCAGAACTGGTGATATCCAGCAGGCCTCAGTTTGCAGTTACTGGGATTTCCATAGCATGGCGCAGACTTAGAAGTATTTGATTTTTTTTTAAGATGGCCACAATAATCGACGGTAAGAAAATAGCCCTTGAAGCGCGGGAAAAGATACGCCTTGAAATAGATGAACTCAAGAATGCTGGTAAACGGCTTCCGGGTTTGGTGGTTATTATTGTTGGCGAAGACCCTGCCTCAAAAGTCTACGTGCGTAATAAGAAAATGGCTTGTGAGAAGGCTGGTTTTGTGCACCGTCAGATCAATTTGCCAGCCGAAAGTACAGAAGAGCAATTGTTAACAGAAATACAGGCTCTTAATAAAGATTCAGAGATCGATGGGATTCTTGTTCAATTGCCTCTGCCTAAGCATATAAATGAAGACAATATTATTAGCTCCATAGACCCAGAAAAAGATGTCGATGGCTTTCACCCTGTCAATGTGGGGAAATTGGTCCTCGGGCAAGAAGCTTTTGTGCCCTGTACTCCACTTGGAGTAATGAAAATGCTTGCCATTTCAGATATTGATTTATCTGGCAAAGAGGTCGTGGTGATTGGCCGGTCCAATATTGTGGGTAAACCCATGAGCCTTTTGGCTTTGCAAAAAGCGCAAGGTGCTAACGCTACAGTGACGATTTGTCATTCGCGAACTCAGAATATCGAAGAGGTGATTGCTCGCGCAGATGTCGTTGTTGCTGCCATTGGTATTCCCAAATTTGTTAAAGCCCATATGGTTAAAGAAGGGGCGGTGGTCATTGATGTCGGAGTGAACCGTTTGGAAGATGGCAGTCTATGTGGAGATGTGGACTTTGACGCCATTCAGTCAAAAGCCTCTGCTATCACACCTGTTCCCGGTGGAGTGGGGCCCATGACCATTGCAATGTTACTTAACAATACTCTGCAATCTCGCATGAATAAAGAGAGGACTTAATAAAGATGAAGCCCACCAGAAGAAAAACGAAAGTTGTTGATATTGGTGGCGTGTCCCTGGGGGGAGAAAACCCTGTTCGCGTTCAATCCATGACGACAACAGATCCCAGTGACTTAGATGTGACTTTGCCTCAGATTAAAGCTTTGGAAGATGCTGGCTGTGAAATGATTCGCACTTCAGTTTTAAATCAAAAGCAAGGTGAAGCATTAGGGGAGCTTAAGAAGCATATGAATACCCCTCTTATTGCCGACATCCATTATCATTGGAAATTGGCTTTTACTGCTATTGAGCAAGGAGTGGATAAAATTCGCATTAACCCTGGAAATATTGGTCATGATGACCGATTTAAAGAGATCGTAAGGGCGGCAAAAGCTAATGATGTGCCCATGCGTATAGGTGTGAATAGTGGTTCTTTAGAAGCGGCTATTTTGGAAAAGTATTCTTACCCGACTCCAGAAGGTTTTGTAGAGAGTGCTTTGCGTTATATCGATATGGCTGATGAGCTTGGCTATGATAAAATTGTCATTTCTCTTAAATCATCTGATATTCATACTGCCATAGCTGCTTATAGACTCTTTTCTCAAAAATCGAATTTCCCCTTACACCTGGGGATTACTGAGGCTGGCGATCCCAATTATGGCGCCATAAAATCAGCTGCAGGAATGTCTCCTTTGCTTCTTGATGGCATCGGTGATACCATTCGTGTTTCTTTAACTGGTGATCCAGCATTAGAAATACCTGTTGCTTACGATATTCTTAAAACCACAGGCGTGAGAGTCCTTTCGCCAGAAATCGTTTCGTGCCCCACTTGTGGTCGCATTCAAATCGAGATGGAGCCCATTGTTGAAGAGCTCAATAAGAGATTGAGTCATGTTAATGAACCTTTACGCGTTTCTGTTTTAGGGTGTATTGTGAATGGCCCTGGTGAGGCACGTGAATCTGATATTGGCTTAGCCGGTGGTAATGGACAGGGGGTGATATACCGCAAAGGAGAATTGGTGCGCAAAGTCAAAGAGGAAGAAATGATAGACGCTGTGATGGAAGAAGTGGACGCTTTCCTAAAAGATAGGAAAAAAAGCGGAAAATAATCATGGCCAAGAAAAAGAATAAGAGTGGGCAGGTTCAAGCCCCTGCCGTCTCCATTATATCCTTAGGTTGTTCCAAGAACTTAGTCGATACAGAAGACCTTTTTAGCCTTTTGTATCAAAAGATGTTTTTTCTTACATCTGAACCTGAATACTCGGATATCGTCATTATTAATACATGTGGTTTTATTCAGTCAGCCATCGATGAATCCAATGAGCAGATTCGTGAGATCTTAATGCTTAAAGATCAAGGGCAGATTCAGAGTGTCTATGTGATGGGCTGTTATGCCTCACGAGCTCAGGATGAAATTAAGGCTAGTTTCCCTCAAGTAGATGGGGTTTACCCATTAGATAAAATAGTCTATATGGTTAAGGCCATGCAAGAAGAGTATGGTTTTTATGAAGAGCAAAGCCAAGATGCTTTGTCTGGCATTAGACCTATTTCAGCAACCCTCCCTCATTATAGCTACCTTAAGATATCAGAAGGTTGTAATAGGACTTGTACTTATTGCACAATCCCTTCCATTCGTGGTGCAAATGTAGATAAAACTGTGGATGAGCTTTATTCTGAAGCTGCATCTCTTGTGGGCCGTGGAGTGAAAGAAATTAATATTATTGCTCAAGATACGACCGCTTATGGGATTGAAAAGTACGGGCAGCCAAAGTTGTTGGAGTTATTGCAAAGGCTTGAAAAGGTCGAAGGTTTAGAGTGGATGCGTTTACTTTATGCCTACCCAGATCACTTTAATGATGGCTTAATTGATTTACTTTTAAATTCTCCCAAAATGCTCAAGTACCTTGATTTGCCCATACAGCATGCTTCTTCAAGTGTGTTAAAGCGCATGAACCGTACAGGAAGCTTTGCTTTATACGATGATATATTCGATAAGTTGAGAGGTGCCAATGAAGATTTTGTCTTGAGAACGACAGTTATTATAGGTTTTCCAGGTGAAACGGATGAAGAATTTCAGGAGTTGTACGACTATTTAGAGAAAAGGCGCTTTGATCGCCTGGGTGCTTTTTGCTATTTTGATGAAAAAGGCACAGCCGCATCAAAAATGAAAAATAAAGTACCAACTGAACTCGCGCAAGAACGATTAGACCGTTTGATGACTTTGCAGCAAAATATACATTTTGAAGAGAATGAAAAGTGGCTGGGCCGTGATATCTCCTTTATTGTTGATGAAGTCGGTGAAAACGGTGTGGTTGGTCGTACTTGGCGAGATGCTGTTGAAATTGACCCACAAATTTTTGTAAAAACTGACGCTCCACTAAGTCCAGGTATGATTGCGACTTGCCGTGTGACGGGGTCGAACGAGTATGATTTAGAAGGAGTAATGTAAGTGATGACAGCAGAAGAATTACACGAAAAATTATCTACAGTGGATACGGGTGTTTGTAATTATACTGTAGAGAAATGTCGTGAGTACATTCCCCTGGTGAATAAGATTCTCCAACTGAAAAAAGAAAAGAATGCTATCATTTTGGCTCATACTTATGTGAACCCAGAAATACTCTATGGAGTGGCCGATCATGTCGGGGATAGCTATTTATTATCCGATATTGCGAGAAAATCAGAACAAGATACCATTATTTTTGTGGCGGTCACTTTTATGGCTGAAACGGCAAAAATTCTGAGTCCTACTAAGCAGGTTTTTCATACGAATTTGGACGGTGGCTGCTCTCTCGCCGATTCCATTACAGGTCAAGAAGTGGCGGATCTGCGTAAAAAACACCCAGAGCATACTTTTGTTTGTTATATCAATACAACAGCTGAGGTGAAAGCTCAATGTGATATTTGTGTGACAAGCTCAAATGTCTACCAGATTCTAGAAAGTCTAGAGAATGACAAGATTTTCTTTTTACCTGACCGATTGATGGCTCAGAACTTACAGGTTTACTTAAAAGAGAAGGGCATAGATAAAGAAATTCTTTATTCCGAAGGAAGTTGTTATGTCCATGAAACATATGATGCAGAAATGATTGACTACCTTCGCTTAAAACATGAAGGCATAGCTGTTGCCGTTCACCCTGAATGTGCTCCTTCGGTTACACATAAGGCTGATTATGTCGGTAGCACAGGAGGTATCTATAATTATGTGAAAGAAACGGGAGCCCCATCCTATGCCCTGGTTACAGAATGCGGCCTAAGTTCACGCATACAGGTAGAGTGCCCTCAGAAAAAAATAGTGGGCTCATGTGCTTTTTGTAAATATATGCAAGGCAACACTTTAGACAATATTGCCCATGTGCTTGAAACGAGTGATAGCCAATACGAAGTCAAATTGGACCTTGACCTTGTGGCGAAAGCAAGTACTTGCATAGAGAATATGTTTTCGGAAGTGGAGAAATCCAACTCAGCCTTATTATCTTAAAACCCTACACTTAGAGCAAACATGAATTTTTACCAAAACGAACCCGCAGTCACATTTGATGATGTTTTATTGGTGCCAAATTATTCAGAGATTCTCCCCTCTCAAATTGATCTAAGCACGCAGCTCACCCGAAATATCAGGCTGAATATGCCGATTTGTTCTGCTGCTATGGATACGGTGACTGAGTCAAAAATGGCCATCGCCATTGCCACTGAAGGTGGAATTGGTTTTATTCATAAGAATTTACCCATTCCCACTCAGGCTGATGAGGTGCGTAAAGTTAAAAGAAGTGCCAATGGGATTATTACAGACCCCATCACCTTAGGGCCCAATGAAACTCTAGATGAAGCTCGTCGTGTAATGGCTGAAGCTCACGTTAGTGGTTTCCCCATTGTGGAGAATGACCGCGTTGTTGGGATTTTGACCACTCGTGATATGAACTTTGAGTCAAATGGCGATGTGAAAATATGTGAAATTATGACCAAAGAAAATTTAGTGACATCATCTGCATCGACGACACTTGAAGAAGCAAAGGAAATATTGCACCGTAATAAAATTGAAAAGTTATTGCTTCTAAATGATGATCAAACTCTTTATGGGTTAATTACCATGCGTGATATTAAAAACCTAACGGAATACCCAAAGGCCAATAGGGACGACTCGGGTAGTTTGATTGTCGGTGGCGCTGTTGGAGTTGGAGAGTATGAGCGTGTTCAAGCTCTTGTAGATGCGAAAGTCGATGTGATTGCCATCGACACAGCTCACGGGCACAGTGTGAAAGTTATTGAAACCTTAAAATACATTAAAAGTCATTTCGATATTGATGTTATTGCTGGGAATATCGCAACAGCGGATGCTGCTGAAGCTTTAATTGAAGCGGGTGCGGATGCTATAAAGATTGGTATTGGACCTGGCTCCATTTGTACAACACGTGTGGTCTCGGGAGTGGGGGTTCCGCAAATTTCCGCCGTAGAGACAGCCGTTAAAGTGGCTTCCAAACAAGGTGTGCCCGTTATTGCTGATGGTGGTGTGAAATACAGTGGAGATATTACAAAAATTCTTGCTGTGGGGGCAAGCACTGTAATGTTAGGCAGTATGTTGGCTGGGGTGGAAGAATCTCCAGGAACATTGGTTTACTACCAAGGGCGAAAATTTAAAGATTATCGCGGCATGGGCTCAATTAGTGCCATGGAAAAAGGCAGTAAAGACCGGTATGGGCAAAAAGATGTTCAAAGTGATAAGTTGGTCCCTGAAGGAGTTGAAGCTCGCGTGACTTATTTGGGGAATCTGTCTTCTTATATTCATCAGATTGT
>JADGBV010000146.1 GCA_015231345.1 Planctomycetota bacterium | reverse complement strand
TTAGTAGATTTATCTCCTTGTGCAGTGGACGATGCTTAAGAGATGATAAAATGGAGTAAAAATACTTTAATAGCAGAAGGATGAAATTAGTTGATTTAGTCGGAAATACCCCTCTTGTGGAGTTGAGTCATATCTGCCAAAAAAAAGGGGTGAAGTTATACGGCAAGCTTGAAGGCAATAACCCTGGGGGGAGTGTTAAGGATCGCCCTGCTCTTTCTATGATAAGAAAAGCGAACGATAGGGGGGAACTTCCTCCTGGAACCAAATTAATCGAGCCCACAAGTGGAAATACAGGGATTGCGCTTGCCATGATTGCTCGGGTTATGGGCATTGAATTGGAGTTAGTGATGCCTGAAAATGCTTCGCGCGAAAGGGTGCAAAATATGGAAGCTTTTGGCGCTAAGGTCACTCTCACGTCGAAAGAGGGCTCTATGGAAGAAGCCATTGATTATGCCCGTAGTAAAGTGAAAGCCGGTGGTTATAAAATGCTCGACCAATTTTCTAACCCAGATAACTGGGCAGCACATTATGAAGGGACAGGCCCAGAAATATGGCGTGATACAAATGGGGAAGTGACTCACTTTGTTTCTGCCATGGGTACGACAGGGACGATTATGGGTGTCTCCAGACGTCTAAAAGAATATAATTCGAATGTTCAAATTGTTGGCGTGCAGCCGAAAGATGAGGCTAGTATTCCGGGTATTAGGCGTTGGCCAAAAGCTTATTTGCCAAAAATATTTGAACGCGACAGGGTGGATCGTATCCTTGATGTTGGTCAGCAAGAAGCTGAAGAAATGGCTTGCCAAGTTGCAAAGGACGAAGGGCTTTTCTGCGGGATCAGTTCGGGTGGGGCTATTAGCGCTGCATTGCAAGTGATTGAAGAAATTGACGAAGGTGTGGTTGTCTGCATTATTTGTGATCGTGGGGACCGTTATTTATCAACAGGAGTATTCCAAAGGAAATAAGATGGATTATGATTTAGATGTCATAGAAAGTGAAGTTAAAAGCGGAAAGGCACAGTTATTTGATGTGCGTGAAGTTGATGAATGGCAAGAAGGTCATTTAGCTGCTGCTGCTCTTGTGCCATTGAGTGACCTACAAATGAATGAGCTTCCCGAAAAATTAAACCCAGACCTTCCGACCTATTTGCACTGTAAAAGTGGCCGTAGGGTTTTTGCGGCCCAACCTTGCCTTGAGGAGATGGGCTTTAAAAAAGTGATTCCTCTGCATGAAGGTTTTGAAGAATTACTAAGTTTAGGTTTTACTCCAGCCGATGACTGAAGTTACACTAAAGAGAATAGAAGGCTTTAAATTTTCAGCCAAAAATAGCCAAGGGCATTCTGCCATTCTTGATGCCAGCAAAAGTATAGGCGGCACTGAAGATGGCTTGAGGCCCATGGAAATGCTACTTATAGGTTTGGCAGGATGCTCAAGTTTTGATGTACTGCATATACTGAAGAAAGGGCGTGCTCAGGTTGAAGATGTGCAAGTTGACGTTAAAGGAGAAAGAAGTGATGGGATTCCTTCGGTATTTGAAAAAATACACCTTCATTTTATAGTGAGCGCAGATTGTAGTGAGGCAAAACTTCAACGAGCTTTAAATCTTTCAATGGAAAAATACTGTTCAGCATCCGCTATGTTAAGCAAGGTTGCTGAAATTACTCATAGTTATGAGTTGGAGATACTATCAAAGTAATAAGTGCTTTGAGATGTTTTGTTAATCTTAATACAATGAATCAAAAGGAAGAATATGGCAACACTAAGTTTTAATGGTGAAAATAAAGAAGTCGCCGATGGAGAATCTATTGTTCATGCTGCGGGTGAGCTCGGAGTTCGTTTTGGCTGCATGAGTGGTCGCTGCGGAGCTTGTGCGGTTGAAGTGAAAGAAGGAATGGATAACTTATCACCCTTGAGTGAAGAAGAAGAGGGGTTTGGAGTGCCAGAAGGGCAACGTTTGGCTTGCCAATGTGATATTCAAAAAGGGAAAGTCGTCATCAGCCAAGAATAGGTGCGGGCCTATTAAGCGAAAGCTTTGACGACCTGTTAAGTAAAAAAATATTGAAGCTTAAAAGCTTAAAACCCAGCAAAAAGCCATGGCTTTTGGCTGGGTTTATTATCTAATTCTATATTCTGTCGCAGCTCAGCACTGAGAGGGAAATTTATTTATTCTTCTTAGGTGTCGTCCACCTTCAAATGGGGTTGTGAGCCAGATATCTACAAATGAGAGTAAATCTTCAGATGTAAATTCTTTTGCGCCCAGGCAAAGAATATTTGAGTCGTGATGTTCTCGAGTCGCTTTGGCTGAGGTTTTGCTGTAAACCATAGCTGCGCGGATACCGCTAACTTTATTTGCGAGCATGGTCATGCCTATGCCATTTGAGCAGCAGAGAATAGCTTTGTCGCATTCAGCTTTTGCTACGGATTCTACCGCTGGTTTTCCGTGGTCAGGGTAATCGCAGCTCTCTTTGGAGTATGTTCCGAAATCTTCGACTTCATGTCCTTTTGAGTTTAAGTGCTCTATAAGAGACTGTCGAAAATCGTAAGCTCCGTGATCAAAAGCGATGGCTATTTTCATTGAAATAATGATAGTAGGGAAATGAAATATGAAGTGAGGTGGTTATTTTGAAAAAGTGCCGTTTTTGCAAATGCTCATCAGCAATTAAAAATTGAGTATTTCTCTGATTTGCTCAGCTGATTCAAAGATATAAGCATTATAGCCACACTGCTTTGCCGAAGCTATATTGTCGCTGCGGTCATCGAAGAAGTAGACTTGCTCAGGCTTGCAGCTTAATTTAGCACACACTTGGTGGTAGATGGCTGAGTCTGGTTTGCTAACTTTCATTTCATGGCTAAGAAATAAAGCATCGAATTTTTTTAAGATATCTTTGCTCTCGTGGAAGTGACGCATGTGCAATTCATTTGTATTTGATAGAGCGTAGGCGGGTAATTCAGATGGCCTTTCGTCTAGGAGTTCTGCCATGCCAGGCATATCCCTTTGCCAGCAACTGATCCATTTACGCTCAAAATCTTCATTATTGAACTCTAAGTTGAGCTCTTCGCGAAGTCGGTTAAGGAATACTTCGGTGGAAAAACTGCCTTTTTCATAGCCCAAATACAAGGGCATGAACTCTTTTTCTAAATTGTCATTAGGTGTCTTAAGGCAACTGACAAGCCATTGATCAAATTCGTTGAAATCCAAAGGGAAAATAACATTGCCTAAATCTAGCATGAGGATGGCGTCTTTCATGGGTGCTTATGTGTTTTTGAAATAGTCGTGATAAGCGGCGCTTGAAAAAGCGCATGAAACATTAATGCCACTTTGCTCGCTCAGCATGGGCAAGTAATAGATATGCTTAAGGCCAGGGAGGAGTGAAGGGCAAATTCCTTTGGCTTCGTTGCCCACTAGCCAAGCGAGTTTATCGAGTTTCGGCATGTCTTGAATTGGCTGCGATTCAGGGCAGGTTTCGAGAGCTACAACATGAAAACCGATTTCTTGATAATGGTTTATGGCTTCCGATGTTGCGGAGAAACTTTTCCAACTGATGAGTTTGTCTGTGCCTCTCGAACTATCGCTGAGTTTTTTTGCAGGAGGGGTTATGGTGACACCGCACAGAGCGACTTCTGAATATTGAAGCGCCGAGGCGGTGCGGAATATGCTTCCGACATTGTGAGCTGAGCGTAAGTTGTCGAGAATGACGACTCTCACGAATCTTCGAGCTCCTCCAGACTATTGTGCACCGCACGCATCAGTTCGCTAACTCCCGAGCCTGTAGCCGTACTGACTTTATAAAATTTCTCGCCCAATTCCTTTTCCCACTCAAGAATTTCCTCTTCGCTGGGGTTCAGGTCCGTTTTTGTTAAGACAAGTATTTCCTTTTTGGCGGCTAAAGCTTCACTGTACTGTTTTAGTTCGTTGCGAATTGAAAGCACTTTAGCTACAGGGCTTTCGCCATCACTGTGAAAGGGTTCGACCAAATGTAAAATCATTTTGGTGCGCTCGACATGTTTTAAAAAGCTAATGCCTAGACCTTTACCTGAGCTGGCGCCTTCAATGAGTCCAGGGATATCAGCAAAGACCACTTGGCTGTGGCTGTCGAAGTGGTGTGTGCCCAAATGGGGAGTCATGGTTGTGAAGGGGTAGTTGGCCACCTTAGGCCTGGCGGCAGATATTCTTGAAAGCAGAGAGCTCTTACCTGCATTGGGAAAGCCGACAAAACCGACGTCGGCAATGAGTTTAAGGCTTAGGAGTAAATCTATATCATCCCCTTCCTTTCCGAATTCGAATTCCCTGGGAGTTTGTCTGACGGCCGACTTGAAGTGGGAATTCCCGCGGCCTCCTTTTCCACCTTCTAGAACTTGCCATGAGTCAACTTCCATATTAAAGTCAACAATCAGGTCGTCACTTCCTTGTTCTTTAATAACAGTTCCTCTAGGGACTTTGATGACGAGAGGCTCGCCCTTCTTGCCCGATTTCTTTTTGCCTTCACCGGGTAGTCCGTTTTGTGCTGGGTAAACCGTTTGGAAACGCAAATGATGAAGAGTTGTGAGGGAATCGTCCACCTCAAAGATCACGTCGCCTCCTTTGCCACCATCTCCACCATCGGGACCGCCTTTAGGCATATGCCGCTCTCTGTGGAAGCTCATGCAGCCGTGGCCGCCATTTCCAGACTTTACTGTGATTTTGACTTCATCGATAAACATATTACATCATACTCTGAGGGTCGCGGTCTAAAATAAAATCAACACTCTTAATAGAGGTGAATTGTGCTCTTACAAAGACCAGAAAGTGGGTCATATTGTTGGCCGAGGCTGATTTTGCAATGAGATGCCAACGATATTTTGTTTTTACTTTCTCTATGGGTGCTGGCGCGGGGCCAAGAAGTTCGATATGATGCTTGATGGCTTCTTTCTTTAAAATTGGGCTCAATTTTCTAAGAGTCTCAATCATGCCTTTCTCTTTGCTCGAAGAGAAAATAAAACGAGTAAGACGTTTAAAAGGAGGGTAGCCAAGTTGCTGACGGTACTCTTGCTCTTCAAGATAAAAGGCTTGGTAGTTTTGTTGAATGGCATGGCGGATGGCATAGTGTTCTGGTTCGTGGGTCTGAAAAACGCATTCGCCGGGCTCATCTCCTCTTCCTGTACGTCCAGCCAGTTGAGTTAAGAGTTGGAAGTCTCTTTCTGCTGAGCGAAAGTCCGGTAGGGCGAGGCCGAGATCTGCATTCAGTGCTGCGGAAAGCTTGATATTGGGAGAGTCTAAGCCTTTGCTGATGATTTGTGTGCCAATAAGAATATCCCCTGAGCCCGACATAAACTCTTCGAGTTGGCCTTGGATGTTTTTGTCCATTCCGATGGAGCCATCGACCCTTACAATTTTGGCATTTGGGAAGACTTGCTCAACGAGTTCGTGCATTTTCTCCGTACCAGTTCCTCGTAAGATCATTTGAGGGTTCGTGCAGCGGGGGCATGTTTTAGGGGGCTCCATGCTGAATTCACAGTGGTGACAGAGCATGAGGGTTTTCTTTTTGTAGTAGGTCAGGTTGACGGAGCAATGAGGGCATTGGACTTTTTCTCCACAGGCTGGGCAAAGGGCCACCGTAGAAAAACCTCTGCGATTAAGGAAGAAAATGATTTGCTGTTTCTTCATTATGGCTTTTTTGCTGAGGGTGATGAGGTGCCGGGAGAAGTGAATGGCGCCCTTTCTTTTAAGCTCTCGCCTTTCCTCGCCAATATCGACTACGTGGACCTTGGGTAGAGGGTGGGGCGAGATGCGCTCAAGCATGTTGACGAGTTGGTATTTTTCTGTTTGGGCGTTGCGATAGGATTCCAAAGAAGGAGTGGCCGAGCCAAGAATGATGCGGCATTTCGTCAAATGCGCCCTTACGACCGCTAGATCTCTGGCATGATACCTAGGGCTGCTGTCTTGTTTAAATGAAGAGTCGTGCTCTTCATCAACAATAATAAGTCCCAGGTCTTTAATGGGAGTGAAAAGGCAGGATCTGGCCCCCACAATAAGATAAGGGCCCCCCAGTTTTGCCAGTAGCCAGTTGTGCCTTCTTTCTTTGATGCTCATGCCTGAGTGAAACATCAAAATAGGCTCAAAGCGTTCTTTGAGCTTACGCATGGTTTCTTTTGTTAGTGTGATTTCTGGAAGTAAATAGATGCAGGATTGCCCCTTGCTCAAGCATTCTTCGACAAGATTCAAGTAGACTTCCGTTTTTCCGCTACCAGTAATGCCATGAAGGAGGATGGGCTTTGTGACTGGACTGCTGTGGATGAGCTCTAATGCATCGCTTTGGGTCTTTTTGAGTTTGTGACCTTCGTTTTTGACGGCTGTGCATTCTGCTTCGATGCTGGACTTCTTTTGCAAAGGAGTTGTGAAAGATAAGCATTGATAAACTTCTCCTGGGAAAAGAAGGTAATACTTTCTCATCCATTCTCCAAGCTTCAGTAAGTCTTCGGGCAAACGATACTCTTCATCGTAAAGCCGTTTGATATTTTTGAGTTTAAATTCTTTTGGTTCCGGGATTTGATAGGGGCTTTTTAAGCATAGACCTTTTACGGTCGTTCTTCCAAATGGAACTTCCAAAAGATCCCCTCTTTGAGGTTTTAGGCCGGGGGGGATTTGGTAATCAAAGAGTGAATCCAGTGGCCTGAAAACAGCTACTTGAATTACGGTGGGCATTAAGCAATTGGCTCTTCTAAAGTGAAGAGCCAGCTTATACTCCACCCTGCTTCAACAATCTTTGCCGCTTAACAAATTGCATTTCAAGAATACTAAATCGTCTGCCCTGCTCTGCGTGACTGCTATAAGTGGGTTTAGCTTACTCGGCTCCTCCTATGGAGATGTAGAAAATAGGTGGTGGTTACAGCCTAAAGTGACCAAGCCAGGTGAAGAAGCTCAAAAGAAGAGCGACACTAAAAGCTCCCAAGGAGCCCAGGAATATGTTGAAGTGAAGAGCAATTCACTTAAATTGATGACTCCAGCAAATGGAGAGGATTCTGCTACTCAAGAAATGCCTGCTTCTCAGAAGTCAACTGCTGTTCGTCGGGGCTCTTCAGAGTCAAAGAGGAGTGCGAATTCCAGGCGCTTTTCAGCTGCTCAAGATGCTTCTCCAGCTGTTCAGAATAATTCCCCAGCCGTTAAAATCGCGTCTGTGGAGCAGCCAGCTCCTATTGTTCAACGCAGGAATTCGGATGTGAAAGTTCATAATTCGGCATCTTCTGTCGCTGAGCAAGCTGCCTCTTCTCAGCAAAGTCGTGTTGCCAAGGAAGCTTCTTCTCCTAAACAAAGTAATATTGCGAAGCTGAATTATGCAGCACCTACTGTTGCCGAACAAGTTGCCGCTTCTCAGCCAAGCAGTGCTCAAGCCACTAAACAAGAATTGCCCCCCAAAATCACAGTCCAGTCCAGTGCTAAAAAACCAGTCTGCACTAAAAAAACTGATTGTTTATGCTCTAAAAGCCGCAGAAGTGCTCAGAAAAATTCAGGCTTGGTGCCAACGAATATATTGCTTGATAAAAGCCCAGAGGTTTTGGTTCAGCGGGTTTATTTTTTGGACTGGTTGAAATGTCTTCTTAATTATTCATATGATTACACTCGTCCATCTCCTGTCCCTCGTCGTTTGAGAGTAGAGCCTTTCAATCCAACTGAATTCTATTACCCTGCTGCTTTGGCTGATGCTCCAAAGGTGGAGCGTAAAGCTAAAGGTGAGAAGAAAGTCGTTTTTGGTGGTATATTAACACAATTATTAAGCCATAGAGAGTCTTATATTCCTCCCACACCTGTTGCGCGTAAGTTGAAAGACGAAACGATTAACTCAACGGAAATTGTCTACCCTCAGGCTCCCGAAAAGGAAGCAGAAACTTTATTTCTTAATGAGCGTTATGAGAAATATCGTCGCCCTGCATGTGAGTTGGCTGAAGAAACAGTTATGGGTGCTATTGCTCGTGTGATTCCTGCTCCTCCAAAGTCTGAGCCTTGTAATGCATCTGAAGTGAGTTCGCCAGTTTGTGCAAAGAATCAAACGCCAGTTTCAGTGCCTTGCACTGCCACTTCAGCTTCAGCACCTTGCACTGCTACCTCTTCACAATCAACTCCTGCTCCTTGCACAGTTGCTTCTTGCCCTTCATCTGAGACTTCAGCTTCTGAAAGGCCTTCTGCCCCAGTATCTGAATCAGCGGCATCGGCTTCGGTCATCAAAGCTTTGACAATAAAAAATGCTAACACTCCTGCAACAGCTGAAATAAGCACAGCAAAGCCTGAAAATGATAAGGCTGACAAAGCAATGATCGAGAAGGAACCTGTTATGGAAGCACAAATGTCTAATCAGGCATCACCTGAAAAGGCAATCATAAAACAAGAAGCTCCTTTAACTAAAACATGGTTGGAAAGATCAGGAAGTCATTTTGGCGACATTCATAGTGGACGTTCAGACGAAGCTTATGAGAAGCATCTTGAGCGTCAACGAGAGTTCCCAGCAAAAGCTACGAAATTTATTTTAAGAAAAAAGAAGAGTAACCTTTAAGAGAGATTATTTATGTCGAGATTCGGAATCCTATTCATACTGCTGCTCATTTACCCTTCAGCATTCCTTGTGGCTGAAGATTTAGATATTGACGACTTAGGGTCGATGGATGACATAGGATTGCTGGATGACGAT
>JADGBV010000145.1 GCA_015231345.1 Planctomycetota bacterium | reverse complement strand
CTTTAATGGGTGTTAGATATTTTTCGAGATAGAATTCAATTTGTTCACTATTGCTAGGCCCTTTTTCTATGCTCTCGGCTAAACCAGTGCAAGCTTGGCAGATAATTTCCTGGTTTAGAGCATGTTCATTCTTGAGCTCCAAAAAACGATCACTATTAAGGGTGCCTTCAGTTGCGAGAATGGCGATGGGTCCAAGTGGATCGATTGCACAGGCCGGTTTTATGGCGGGTTCAATGGCAATAATAGGCATGGAGAAATTGGCTCTAAGGCGGTTGACTGCCAAAGCTGTAGCTGTGTTACAGGCTATAACCAAGGCTTTTGCTTTATGTTTGCGTGCAAAAACCGCGATGGCATGGGCTCTTTGGTAAATGAAATCAGCTCCTTTGTTGCCATAAGGGGCGTGAAGATTGTCTGCGATATAAAGTAAATCTTCATGTGGCAGCTCTTCATGAATGGCCGCTGCAATAGAGAGTCCGCCAACACCTGAGTCATAAATGGCGATGGGCTGTTTTGGCTCTTGCAAATAATTGAGAAGTTTGAATGCTGATTTATAGTCAAAGTGTATGTTATGAGGATATGAACAAGGGCAAATATGAAAAATGGGCGTCTTGTATATGGTTTCACTTATTTTGTTGCTTCGCGAAGAAAAAACTATTTATTTGCTCTTGTTTGACATTAGGAGGCTCCTGTAGAATCGCCACTTCAACGACAGATTTTCGGATAATAAATGTACCTAGATTTTGCCAGTATTGCAATCTTTCTTGTACTCGGCTTTGCATTTGTTCTTATCGGATTAGCTGTAACAGGACTCATTCGTCCCCACCGCCCTTCGCGCCTTAAGAGCCAAACTTATGAATGTGGCGAAAAACCAGAAGGTCCTGGTAGGGTACAGTTTAATTTACGCTTCTATTTAATTGCATTTCTCTTTGTTATTTTTGATGTAGAAATTGTCTTTATTTACCCTGTTGCTGCTGTTTTTAAAGACTTTATTGCCAGTGGACATGGTCTTTTAGCTTTTGCTGAGATTGCAATTTTTGTAGGCATATTACTTGTCGCTATGCTTTATGCTTGGCGTATGGGTGCTCTTCGTTGGATGAATGATTTGAGTGTATCCTTAAAGGAAAAAGCATCATGAAAAGTTTAGTGAACCACTTTGAAGATGGCATTATTCTGACAAATGTCGATTATGCTTTGGGTTTGGGTCGCGCGCATTCACTTTGGTATATGTTGTTTGGTTTGGCTTGCTGCGGCATTGAAATGATGCAGACTGGTGGGCCACGAACTGATTTGGACCGATTTGGCGCAGTGCCTCGTGCAACTCCAAGACAATCGGACTTAATGATTGTGGCAGGTACCGTTACCTTAAAAATGGCAGAACGCGTTAAATTGCTTTATGGCCAAATGGCTGAGCCACGTTATGTCATTTCCATGGGTAGTTGTTCGAATTCCGGTGGCCTCTTTCAATGTGGCTATTCAGTTTTAAATGGTGTGGATAAGGTTATACCCGTAGATGTCTATTTACCGGGATGCCCTCCCCGTCCAGAAGCTTTGGCTTCGGCCATCATAGATGTGCAGAAGAAAGTAGTGCGTGAGCCCCATTTACGCAAGAATGTCTGAGGTTGTTTTGAATATAGATGTTGTTTTAAATATAGTTAAAGATGAGCTGGGTCTTGATCTTGTTCAAGATGAAAGTGCTATCGAAGGTAGTAGCTTGGTGGTGCCGTCGGAGTCTTTGCTTTCCGTAATGGAAGTGCTTCGTCAGCATGAGAAACTCAAATTTCGTGTATTGATGAGTCAAACAGGTGTTCACCGAGGTGAAGACATGCTTCTATTTTATCACCTGCATTCTTATGAATTTTCTCATACAATTTGTGTTTTATGCGTTGTGCCTGCAGAGGGTGGTGAAGTTGATAGCGTATCTTGTATTTGGAGTGGTGCAGACTGGTTGGAAAGGGAAACTTTTGACCTGCTTGGAGTTCACTTCAAGGGACACCCAAACCTTCGCCGCATAATGATGCCAGAAGACTGGGAAGGACACCCTTTACGCAAAGATTATAAAATGCCAACGGAGTATGCTGGTATAGATAATACTCCCTGTTCATTAGAGAAACTGGACGACTAAGGCGACTCATGGTGAAAGAAGAATTGAAAACCGAATACATGACCATCAATATGGGGCCTCAACACCCCTCGACGCATGGTGTGATTCGTTTTGTCATTAAAACCGATGGTGAGATTATTCATCATTGTGAACCTGATGTTGGTTACCTGCACCGCAGTATAGAGAAAATTGCAGAATTAATGCCTTGGCAGTCTTTTATTCCCTATACCGATAGGGTCGATTATGTCGCAGCCATGAATGCGAATTGGTCTTACTGTATGGCTGTAGAAAAATTAGCTGGCATTGAAGTTCCTGAGCGGGCTGAGTATTTAAGAGTCATCGTCAGTGAATTGAACCGTATTTCATCTCACCTTGTCGCCATCGGCGCAGCCGATATGGATATGGGGGCTTATACCCCTTTTATCCACGCATTGAGAGAGAGGGAGTCTATCAATGACTTGCTTGAACTAATTTGTGGGGCTCGATTAACATACAACTATATGAGTCTTGGTGGGGTTCGTTTTGATGCCCCTCCTTTATTTAAAGAGAAAACCTTAGCTTTTCTTGATCACTTTGAGCCTGTGCATGAGCAAATTCATCGATTGATCAGTGATAATCACATCTTTCAGAAACGTTTTCGCAAAGTTGCTGTGGTGAGTGCCGATATGGCAAAAAAATATAATTTGGTTGGCCCCAACTTAAGAGGCTCGGGCGTGAAATTTGACGTGCGTAAAGATGAGCCTTATAGTATTTATGATCAATTGGACTTTGATGTGCCAGTGGGCAAGGGCTTTGAAGGTGTTGTGGGTGATTGTTATGACCGGTATATCGTGCGTGCAGAAGAGATTCGCCAGTCAGTAAGAATTATTCGTCAATGTTTTGATAAAATGCCTGAAGGCGATATTGCCGCAAAAGTGAAAAGAGTCTTAAAGCCTCCAGCAGGGCATATCTATGTTCGTACTGAAACCCCACGGGGAGATGCTGGTTATTTTATTTCGTGTGATGGGAAGACCTCTCCCGAACGAGTCAAAATTCGTACCGGTTCTTTTACAGCCATGTCTATTATTCCCGAGCTCGCTAAAGGGCTTTTTATTGCAGACTTGGTAGCGGTCATTGGCTCTTTTGATATCGTGGCTCCAGAGCTGGATCGTTAAGGGGAAGGTTAAGAATAATATGGATATACTCATTCAAACCATAGGCGATATCATCAACGCAGACCTGGGCTCGCCCTTAGCTGCTTTTATCGCTCTTCTTTTAGTCAGTTTGGCCATTCTAGGCTTCATGTCATTAACGGCTGGTGGGCTAAGTTTTATTGAAAGGCGTGTCGCTGGACGAATGCAGTCCCGAATTGGACCCAACCGAGTTGGTCCACAGGGGATTCTGCAGTTTATGGCCGATGGCTTGAAATGCGCTCAAAAAGAAGACCTTATTCCAGACGGCGCTGACCGTTTACTCTTTAAATTGGCACCAGTGCTTTGCTTTATTGGTGTTTTCGGAACTTTTGCTGTCTTGCCATGGGGAAATGGCTTTTTTGCCTCTGAACTCAATGTGGGATTGCTCTATTTAATGTCAGTCACATCCTTGGTTGTTATAGGCATGCTGATGGCTGGTTGGAGTTCGAATAATAAATGGTCTCTCCTTGGAGGGATGCGTTCTGCTGCTCAGATGGTGAGTTATGAGATTCCCGTCGCTTTAAGTTTACTTCCGGTTATTTTACTTTGCGGTTCACTTTCATTCAAAGAGCTCATTGGTGCACAAGGTGCCATGCCATGGGATTGGAATATTTTGAATAGTCCTTTTACCTTCATTAGTTTCTTTATCTTTTTTCTGGCTGCTTTGGCAGAAGGAAACCGGACGCCTTTCGATATTCCAGAAGGGGAATCTGAACTTGTGGCAGGCTACTGTACGGAATATTCAGGTTTACGTTTTGTCTTTTTCTTCTTTGCTGAATGGGCCAATCTCTATGTGATTGGTGCTGTCGCTGCTGCTGTTTTCCTTGGTGGTGGGCATTTACCTTTTGGCTTGGAAAGCGACATTGTTTCTCTTTTGGTCTTTTTTGCTAAGAGCTTCTTTATGGTTTTTATCATTATTTGGCTGCGCTGGACTTTGCCTCGTTTTCGTGTCGATCAAATGATGACTTTATGTTGGAAGACACTTATCCCTTTGTCTTTTGTGATGCTTTTCGGTCAGGCTATTACATTGCTTATTTACCATGAACTAACATTCCTTCAGTCTATTGTTTCACTTGTCCTTTTTGCGATCTGTGTTTTGGTGGGCGTGAAATTTGTATCGCGGGTGCTCGTCAATATTAAGGAGCAAAAGTATAAAATGATGCACACCTTAACGGGTTCTTAAAATGGGTTTAGGAAATTACTTTAAAGATATCAAAGCTGGGTTAACTTCAGCTTTCGAAGGTATGAGTATATCTTTGGCCAGTCTCTTTGTGAGACCAGTCACTGTTCAGTACCCAGATGTGGATGTGAAAAGCGATGAGGCCATGCGCGAAAACTACAATGGGCCTCTACGTGGAATGCCGGATAATTACCGAGGTCTGCTTGATGTTGATTTGGAGATTTGCATCTCATGTAAACTTTGTGAGAAAGCATGTCCCATCGATTGTATTTTAATTGAAGATGTAAAAATTGATAAAAAACAGATTGTGGGCAGAAATGGTAAATCGACCATGAAGATGAAATCGCCCATTCAATTTGATATCGATAATAGTAAGTGTATGTTCTGTGGCTTATGTGTAGACCCTTGTCCAACGGGTGCCATTGTGCATACCAATGAATTTGAATTTAACAGAAGTGATCGGTCTCAACTCATCTCTCGTTTTGTGAAAGCCGATGATCGTGCTCAACTCAAAGTGCGCGGGGCTGAGATTGCCATAGAAGACGCAAAAGCAAAGGCTGAGAAAGCAGCCAAGAAAAAAGCTGAAGCCGAAGCTAAAGCGAAAGAAGAGGAAGAAGCGAGTAAAGATCAATCAGAAGCTAAGGGGACGAAAGAGTAATGGAACTACTTACTGTCATATCTTTAGGAATTGGCTTATTGGTTGTCGCAAGCTCTTTGGTGGTTGCGTTTAATCAGAACTTACTTCGCTCGGCTTTTGCCATGTTTGGTGCTCTTTTTGGTGTAGGCGCTTTATACGCGACTCTACAAGCCGACTTCTTGGCCATGGTGCAAATCTTGGTTTATGCAGGTGGCATATGTGTCTTATTCATCTTTGGTACCATGTTTACCAAAGAAGTCACCGAAGACCCGGAGCGTTCTAACCCTTCTTATCAAAACCTATTCCCTTATATTGCCATCGTGATAATTGCTTGCTTCATGATCTTCTGCTTGCAGGACGCACAGTGGGCTGAAGGTTCTCGTTGGGCCTTAGACTCCACAGTAAAAGATTTGGGGCGAAGACTTTTGACGGATTATCTTCTGCCATTTGAAGTTGTCTCCTTTCTGCTGCTTACTTCACTTATAGGTGCCATGGCTCTTATCCTTCAAGGAGGGAAAAAATGACCTTGTTAGGGACTTTATGCATCTCAGCCATCCTTTTCGCTTTGGGATTGGTCACTTTTATAACGCGCAGAAATGCCATCGCAGTGCTTATGGCTGTTGAGCTTATCTTAAATGCGGCAGCGCTCAATTTTGCAGCTTTTGCCCATGCTGGCATTGGCGCTCATATTTTACAGGGGCAAGTCTTTTCTTTGTTTATTATTATATTAGCTGCTGCTGAAGCAGTGGTTGCATTAGCTTTGGTTATGGCCGTTTACCGTGAGAAAGGTCATATTTACTTGGATCGACTCACGAGTCTGCAGGGGTAAAGAGAATCATTCACATCATATGAACATCATTTACAAATTTATCCCTTTTGTGCCCATCCTCCCATTGTTGGGGGCCATATTCTTAGGGCTTTTCGGTAAGAAATTTCATAAGAAATTTGGTGAAACGGCAACGGGCATTGTGGGTTGCCTCACTCCAGGTCTTGCTGGAATCATTGCTTATACTTGTTTTTTTATTCTCCTCTCAATGCCAGAGGCTGAGCGTTCTGTTACGGTCGAAATGGCGCCTTGGTTTGGCACAGGGATTTTTCAGATTGGCTGGACATTAACTTACGATGTGTTATCAGCAATGATGCTGCTTATTATTACGGGCATAGGTTTTTTAATTCATGTCTATGCCATGGGCTACATGCAGGGAGATAAATCATTTTGGAGGTTTTTTTCCTATGTGAATCTCTTTACAGCTTCCATGCTTATGTTAGTTTTGGGGGACAACTTAATCGTAATGTTCCTTGGCTGGGAAGGCGTAGGTCTGTGTTCTTACCTGTTAATTGGCTTTTGGTTCGATACGGAAGCTAATGCTGTGGCAGGGAAAAAAGCTTTTATTACAAATCGCGTTGGTGATTTAGGCTTCCTCACAGGGATTTTCTTAATCATGATGTTCAGTATGCAAAATCCGGATTTTCTGGAAATTACTTTGTCTTTTGATGAGCTATCACAGCGCATAGGCTATTTGGCCGAACAAAGCATTTGGGGTTTACCTCTGCTAGAAGTTGTTGGCTTTTGCTTTTTTATTGGCGCCATGGGTAAATCGGCACAAATTCCACTTTATGTTTGGCTGCCCGATGCCATGGCTGGACCAACTCCCGTGAGTGCATTGATTCATGCTGCGACCATGGTCACGGCAGGTGTTTATATGATGGCACGTATGAATTTTCTTTATAGCTTAGCTCCGCAAACTTTGGGCATTGTCGCCATTATAGCTTCACTGACTTGTATCTTCTCAGCCTCCATAGGCCTAACACAGTTTGATATCAAGAAGGTCTTAGCGTACTCGACTGTTTCTCAGTTAGGTTATATGTTTGTGGCCATGGGAGTGGGGGCTTATTCTGCTGGTGTTTTTCACTTGCTTTCACATGCTGCCTTTAAAGCCGCTCTTTTTATGGGCTCAGGCGCTGTGATTGTTGCCATGCATCATGAACAAGATATGCGCAAAATGGGTGGACTCCTTAAAAAGATGCCTGTAACAGGCTGGTCCTTTATCTTAGCCACTTTCGCTATTATGGGCTTTCCAGGAACATGTGGATTTTTCAGCAAGGATGAAATCCTCTGGAAGGCTTTTTCCCAAGGAAATTACTTCTTATGGCTTATCGGCTTTATCGCTGCGGGCATGACATCTTTTTATATGTGGCGTCTGGTTTTCATGACTTTCTTTGGCAAAACACGTGCCGATCATCATACTTATGAGCATTGCCACGAACAGCCAAAACGAACAGTGCTGCCCATTGCGATTTTGGCAATTGCCTCTATGCTCATTGGCTGGTTAAATGTGCCACACTTTTTAGGTGGGCATTCGAACTTTAGCCAGTACCTCAGCCCTGAGGTTAAAGATTTAAGCGTTGCGCCAGCTGTGCATTATAAGGAGTTGATGGCTAATAAAGCAGCACATAACAATCACCAAGCAACTGCTCCAAGTGGACATGCACATGAAGAACATCATGCTGAGGATCACAGCGGGCATGCAGCTCACGGTGAAATTTCTGCCCATGGCGGGGACGCAGCTCATGGCGAAAATGCAGCCCACGGTGAAGATGCTGCCCACGGCGGACACGCCGATCACAGTCAACTAGAATGGGATCTCATGGTCGCATCCGTACTATGGACTCTTTTCACGGCATTCCTAGCTTATATTATGTACCTAGGCAAGCCTCAGCTGAGACTTTTCATTATGCGCTTTTCCCTATCACGATCTGTCTTCACACTTCTTTACAATAAATATTACGTCGATGAATTATACGAAGCTGTGATCTTAAACCGCTTACGTGATTTATATATCCTTATGAGTGCAGTTGATAAGTACATCGTAGATGGCGTAGTGAACCTTATGGGTTGGCTAAGCAAGGTATTAGCAAAAATCACTGGTGGTTTTGATGCTGAATTTGTTGATGGAAATATAAACGGCGCTGCTGATATGATTCAGCAGGGGGGACGTTTAGTTAGTAGAATGCAAGCAGGGAAAGTTCAGAAGGTGATTCTTAGCTCCTTGCTGATTTTTAGTGCATTAGTAGTTTGTTTATTTTATCTTTTAATTAAAAGCTGAGTTCAGGCGAGGTATAACACAGTGGATCATATTCTTTCATGGATAGTCTTTATTCCGGTTCTAGGAATTCCTTTTCTATTTTTGCTCCCTAAATCTGCGGCGAAGTGGGTAGCGCTTGTCGCGGTGGTGCTGGACCTCCTTGTCGCCTTGCCAATGATTGCCCAGTTTGACTCTACGATGATAGGCATCAATAATGCCAATGAATTTCAGTTTGAAGAGAAACTGACCTGGATTAGCAGTTTAGGCACAAACTATTATTTTGCCGTGGACGGCCTTTCCTACTCAATGATTCTTTTGACTCTTATTATAGGCATTCCAGCCGCTTTAGCTTCTTGGAATATCAAAACTTACCAGCGTGGTTACTTTGCAATGTTGTTATTGCTTGAAACTTGTATGCTCGGTGTTTTTGTTTCCTTAGACATGATTCTCTTTTATCTTTTCTGGGAAGTGATGCTTCTACCCATGTACTTCCTTATCGGTATTTGGGGCGGCCCTCGTCGTGTTTATGCCGCTATTAAATTTTTCCTATTCACCCTTTTTGGTAGTGTGGGTATGCT
>JADGBV010000144.1 GCA_015231345.1 Planctomycetota bacterium | reverse complement strand
GGCCTTGTCCGTAACTTCGGCAGCAAGTTAAGCTGCGCCTTTCAGGCGTGAAGAAATTCTTGGCCTTCCGGGCATTGCAGTATTTTCCAAAAGATACTCAAAAAGGTCTCCATGTTTGTTTTCAAAGAAGCGCTCGGCAGGAGTTGAACCATCCTCCCTTCTCGTGTCAAAATTATGAAGAACAGTCAAGCATGCGAGCTTTCTGTCGGATAGCTTATGTAAGTTGTGGTGGTTTAATGCAAGCTGACCATTCCGTCCTTCGACAGGTGAACTTGAGCGCTGAAATACAGCAACCTCCTAATGCGATTTTAGTATTATATGGGCTTAAATATTTAGGGAAGGAATTATTGAGGATTTGCCGAGAAATCGCATCAAATCGAAAGGGTGTATTCACAAAATGTGTCTGTGTTTATAGCTCTTAGAGAGTTACAATTACTATCCACTGGCCCAATCCACAAGGACAAATCACCCCTCCCTAATCCCCAGCTTGGCGACTCCACATTCCGCCAACCTCATATGAGCTTGCCGAATCAATACCCTCTGCGGTTTCACCGATTAAAAGCAATTCTGTGTGACCATCTGTAATTAGGAAAGTATTGAAATTTGTTTCGTGAAGCCCCATAAAGCCGCTTTTTTCATAGCTATCGTAATAAAAGTTTGGCCAGCCATTTTTGTGGTGAAAAGTACTTCCCAGGCTGTTATACTTATGTGAGGCTTCATTCATCAGAATAGTCCCTTGTATATCTTCAATATCACTCATTCTAACTGAATTAATGCCACTACCAATTCCATACTCACTGTACTCGTCTAATTGCCCACGATTTTTCACTCCACATGCATTCAAACTATAAGTTCTCGCCAGAGGCTGCTCTACATTTGGAAACTCACGAGGTAATTTATCAGCAGGGCAGACATAAAGTAGAGCGAAAGGCAGCTGTGATGCGTGCTTAGAGGCTGCAAAAGCCTGATTTTTTTGTGATGCATGATCAAGGTTTCGCCCGTCGTACTCGCTTAAGATATCATCCCAAGTGACTTTGAACATTTCGTGCTTCTTTACCTGCTTAGTCAGTGATGGTCTATAACTATCCCAACCCGGTATTATATAGTAATCATCGTTGTCGTTCTGATACATTGAATTTAGAATGTATAAGTCATTCAACTGACCCATACAGATGACCGTGTCTGTTTTATCTATAACACTCTTAATGGCAGGTGAAGTCAGTGTCGTTAGAATAGCGAATAAAGAAACGATAATGAGCAGTTCGATTATGGTGAACTGAGACTTCATTGTAATTTTATCTTGTTTGGCCCCTTTGGAAATTAACTCGAGAAGATCTACAATTCGGATATTTGTGAATTTTTTGCTTTGCGTAGACATTAAAACTCCCCTGGTTTAATTCTTAGCTTATTATAGTCATAAGATATCATATATCAAGCAGAAGACTTCATAGATGTGTGAGGGGAAAAAGGGAAAATATGGGAAAAGGGGAAAAAGGGAAAATATGGGAAAAGGGGAAAAATTGTGCTTATGCCAGCTTTACCCTTTCTCCTGCACCTTTTTTTTAAGGCGCTATGGGGGTCTACGCAGGCAGTAGTCCTGGTGCAATTTATCCCAACTCTTGAAAAGCTCTCCAAATACATATGATATCTGAAGTTAAAGGCCAATTCTAGCCACTAGCGCTTTTTATTGTCCTTTAATTTTCAAGCTGAGCTTTTATATAAATATTAACAGGATCAATATGAACTCCATTGCAAATAGCAGAGAGTCTTTGATGGCCGTAGCAGTGAGACAACTCACTGAACACATTCTCAGCGGAAAATACCATGCGGGTGATTTTCTTCCTACAGAAATTGAATTTTCCAAGATGTTACAAATTGGCAGGAGTACTATCCGGGAGGCGATTAGTATTTTGGAGTTTCAGGGGCTTCTAAAAAGAAGACACGGCAAAGGACTTGAATTTATGGATAATTCCATGCAGGGAGCTTCGCAAATGCTTGAGATTTGTCTTGGTCGAGAGGACAGCACCTATCTGGAGCTGCTTGAAGTGAGAAGACTTTATGAAGTCCATGCGGCTTCACTAGCGGCAAAAAAAGCTCGAAAAAGCGATCTACAAAACATGAAGCTAGCCCTGGATAAAATGCTAAACGAAAATAGCACTCGTGACGATTACCGCCAAGCCGATTACGACTTCCACCTCGCTGTTGCGAAAACTAGTCAGAACAGCATCCTTGTGTTTATCACTAAGTTATTCCAAAGCACTCTTCTGAGCGCCATTGACACGACCATCGAGGATGAAAAACTCAAGCCCGAACAAACCCACTCTTTTCACAAAGCGATTTATGATGCCATTGCTTCTGGTGATCCAAAACGTGCAGAACGTGCAATGCTAAATCACTTAAAAGGCACAGAGAAGTTACTTAAGAGTTCAAACTTAACGCACTTCTAAAGTTCAATCGAGATTTTCTTTAGCCCTAAGCAATCTCTGACACCCTGAACTTTCAGGCAAGTTCCTCATCTCCAATGCCAGTTTTTTTGCGACCTCTTTGTATTCGATTTCATTAATGAGATTGACCCGTTCTTGTGGGTCATTTTTATAGTCGTACAAATCCTTATGAACAATGACACCCTCATTTATTGTTTCAATATAGCGGTAACGATCTGTTCTAATGGCGTAACAGTCCCTTCTTGTTGTCAGAACTCCTCCCCGCACACGCTCCTTGGCCCCCTTAATAATGGGCACAAGTGAAACCCCTTTTATATTTCGGCCACTTTTTTCTTTTTGATTGAGAGGCTGACTTGGTAAGCTCAACCCTGCTAGTTCACAAAGCGTCGGATAAATATCTAGAAAGGCTGTCGGACTCGATGAACTGTTGCCCTTGTGTTGGATATGTGGGGAATAAATAATAAGAGGGGATCTGGTTGCCTGTTCCATGACCGAATGCTTGGCCCATTTCCCGTGATCGCCTAAATGATAACCATGGTCACCCCAAAGGATAACTATGGTGTTCTCGGACTCACCGCTTTCTTCAAGAGCCCCAAGCAACTTACCAATTTGAGCGTCAACAAAGGATATGCAAGCATAATAGGAATGGATAAGCTCTAATTGTTTGTCCTTCGGAAGAATGGGGTAGATTTTATTGTTGCTTTTGGGATCCTTACGTGACTTTAGAGTGTCGACACGGTTATGCACTTCTGAAATATTGAGAAATAACGAAGAACTCCCCCCTCTTGGTAACTCCTGAAATTCTTCTACTTTGAATTTTTCTCTATCGTAAAGGTCCCAATATTTTTTTGGGCTAAACCAAGGGACGTGGGGTTTATAAAAGCCCACTCCCACAAAGAAGGGTTTATCATTTTTTGCCAGTTTCTTAATTAAGCTAATACCTTCTTTACAAACCATACCATCTTTAAATTTCGCATCAGCAACATCTGGTGCAGCACTCGCACGTTTTCCTGAAGCCTTCCAGCCACTACTGACAGGCACATATGGTAAACTCCAAGAGCGAATATCGTCTTTTGTTCTCCCATCTTTCGTTCTACTAGTTGGGTCCTTTTTATTGAGTGTGCCTACACTACGTGGGTCATTTATCTTACCTGTAGCGGCAGTGACATAGCCATTATTTTTAAAGTGTTCGGGGAGTGTGACCACATCTCTTAAGATTCCTCTCATCGCTTTGAATCCCTCTACTCCTGTCTCCTCAGGCATTAATCCAGTTAAGAGACTCGTTCGCGACGGTGCACACACTGGCCACTGGCAGTGATTATTAAGAAAGACAGTGCCCTTCTCAGCAATAGAGTCAATATGCGGACTCTTAACTATATCATTGCCATAACAGCCCAATATGGGTTTAAGGTCATCAATAGCTATAAATAAAACATTAGGTTTTACCTCATCGGCATAGTTGTTCGCCAGCAAACTGGCGAAAGCTAAGAGCGAAGACAGTACGATCTTGGTGCAACCTCTCATAATATGTAATCCTTTCTATTGGGCGTCAAATAAAGAGTCGAAACTAATTCATACCAAAAGCATCCTTTCTTACTTTTGTATGTTGAGCAACACCGCGCTCTTTCAACATTTTTTCAAAATTTACGACTAGATCCGAAGAACTCTTCTTTCCAGCGATATTAGTTGTTTCTAAGGGGTCATTCTGAAAGTCATAAAGTTCTCGACCACAAAGTTCCCCTTTTCTGGCACCTTTCTTATAATCCATTTTCAACCACTTAACATAACGGTAGCGCTCGGTTCTCAGTGAATAACCCATGGCAGGTTTCCCCTCTACCCTTCTTGGGTACTGATGAAGCGCAGCTTTTCTCACTTTCGCGTTGGCATCATCCAATTGAGCCATGATGCTTTTGCCTTCCACAACCGAAGGAATATTCAGTCCGCTCACTTCGCATAGAGTAGGAAAAATATCGACTAATTCAACCGGGCTTGAACTTTTTGCTCCTTTTTGCTTTTGCTTTGGGCTCGAGATAATAAGAGGTACCCTAACTGCCTCTTCAAAGTTTGAGTGCTTACACCAGTTTTCATGATCCCCAAGATGAAAACCGTGATCCCCCCATAAACAAACTACAGTATTATCAGCAATTCCCAGCTCATCTAGAGTGTCGAGCAAGCGACCCACTTGGGCATCGATATATGAAACGCAAGCAAGGTAGCCATGGATAAGTTCTAATTTCATTTCTTTAGGAATATTGCCTTCGGCTGGAACTCCAGTATAGCCTTGACGCATCTCAGTACCGATTTGGTACACCCAAGATGGTATTCCCTGGATTTTACCTTCTTTAGCAGAAAGTTTTATTTCACTGCGATCGTACATATCCCAGTATTTTTTGGGAGCCACAAATGGCAAATGGGGTTTAGAGTAGCCTACAGAAAAGAAGAATGGCTCATCGCCATTGGCAAGTTCTTTCATCATTTCGATAGCTCTACTGGTATTATCACCATCGGTATACATATCATCTTTAACATCAGCACATTCCGTCACAGGCTTAGAACCAGGGTTATCTCGGAAAATCTTTTTTTTCTTACTTTTTTCTTTAACTTTTTGCTTTTTTAAAATACCCATAACTTTCCGATTTAGCTCAACTGTTTTAGGATTACGGTACCCACCTGAGTAATTATTATCTTTTCGAAAATATGAATTCTTCACATAAGGTCGACTCCAAGAGGGTTGATCTAAAAACTTATCAACACATCTAGGATCATAGGTTTTACCAATACCAGTCGTAACATAACCGTTTTGTTTAAAGTACTGAGGAATACTTAAAATGTCGGGATTTACATCACGCATTTTTGTTGCCAAATCAAAGACTTTTGTCGAATTAGGGTAACGCCCAGTCATAAGACTCGCACGACTAGGTCCACAAATCGCTTGCTGGCATGAGCTGTTTGTAAAAACCGTTCCTCTTTTTGCTAGTCGATCAATATTAGGGGAGTGAACCTCACCGTAACCATAACAACCCAATAATGGTTTAAGATCATCGATGGGAATAAACAATACATTCACCTTCTCAGCCGAGACAAGTCCTAACAGACTTACGAACCATACCAAAACCATAACTATCTTTGTTTTTCTCATTATATCACTATATTCATTTGGAGTCATAAAACAATACTATTCCATTTTATTTAAAAACTAATCACATCATCATGCGATGCTTTCATTCCTTAGGCAGCGTAGTATAACTTCTTTAGAGATATTTAAACAATTATGTTCACTTTCATAGACTACAGCAGAAGACCTACAAAAGTATTCTTTCTTCATTTAATATTATCCCTCACAACTCTGTCCTCTTTCCTCCATGCAAAGAAACCAAATATAGTATTTGTTTTCAGTGACGATCATGCAACTCAGGCCTTAGGAGCCTACGGTCATCCAATATCCAAAATTGCCCAAACTCCTCATTTAGATCAGATAGCCAAAGCAGGAATGCGTTTTGACCGCTGTATGGTAACGAACTCCATTTGCGGCCCAAGCCGAGCAACCATTTTAACTGGTAAGTACAGCCACTTAAACGGATTTTTCGTAAATGAAGGAACCCAATTTGACAGCTCACAGCAAACCTTCCCTAAATTAATGCGAAAAAGTGGCTACCAAACCTCAATCATCGGCAAGTGGCATTTAGGTTCAGACCCCACAGGCTTTGATCACTGGGATATCTTACCCGGGCAAGGCAAATACTACAATCCAGATTTCAAAACAAAAAAGGGATTGCGAAACTACACAGGATATTGCACAGAGATTGTTACAGATAAAGCACTGGAATGGTTAGAGCAACGCAACAAACAGAAACCTTTTATGCTAATGGTCCAACATAAAGCCCCACATCGTAACTGGGACCCTGATTTTAAATACCTCGACCTTTACGACGATGTTGAGTTCCCAGAACCTGATACTCTTTTTGATAATTATGAGGGCAGAGGCACAGCTGCAAAAGATCAGGACATGAGTATTGAGATTTCAATGGAACTCAATAATGACCTTAAAGTTGATGGCAACTCAGATAAAAAGTCCAGATACTACAAAGGAAACTATAACCGACTCACTCCAGAGCAAAAACTGCTTTGGGATAAATACTACAATAAAAGAAATAGCAAATTCAAGAAACTCAATCCCAAGGGCCGTGAACTCATTCGCTGGAAGTATCAAAGCTATGTTAAAGATTATGTAAGATGCATTAAATCTGTTGACGATAGCGTTGGCCGACTTAGAACCTACCTCAAAAAAAATAATCTCTTGGAAAACACCGTATTTATCTACTCTTCCGATCAAGGATTTTACTTGGGTGAACATGGATGGTTTGATAAAAGATTTATGTATGATGAGTCTTATCGAACACCACTATTAATCAGCTGGCCTGGGGTGACTAAACCCGGTCAAAGCACAGATAAACTAGTATCTAATCTCGACTTTGCACAAACCTTCTTAGCTATTTCCGGAACACAAGCCCCTAGTGACATGCAAGGCATGAGTCTAGTGCCTCTTTTAAAAGGCAGCGACAGCGATCTGTGGAGAACGCATCATTATTATCACTACTATGAATACCCTGGATGGCACATGGTCAGAAGACACGAAGGGGTTTATGATGGACAGTATAAATTACTTCACTATTACGATTTAAACGAATGGGAACTTCTGGACACACATAAGGACCCTAAAGAAATGATGAATCAATACCAAAATCCCGAATACAAGAATGTTGTCGCAGCAATGAGTGCAAAGCTTAACGACCTGAAAAGTGAATACCAGGTTCCCGCAGGAATTCCTGAATTTCGCATGAAGCATGTTGGTAATGACCCGAATCGCTACTTATCAAAAGGCAGAAGGAAAATTGAAGGTCTGCCACCTAAGAAGTAAATCATGTATAAGGAGCGAATAACGGACAATCGTTAGCTATTCGCTCCTCACTATTAATGATTAACATTAAGAGAGCACTTAATACTGGATCAGAGTATTACGCTACCTCGAAGGTTTCGAGGTAGGAGTTTTTCTTTTACAGAGGATTACACATCAAAGAATTATAAAATCCCATGAGATGCACGTAGAGTTTCATGACATCATAATGTTATAGCTGCAATTAATCTATCCACTTAGAATATTACTAGTCCAGTCATATTCTTCAATAAATTCATGCAATTAGCTATTCCTTGCCCGCACTGTAAATTGCGCAATAAAGTTAATATTCGCCAGTGTAGCAATCCTTACAGCTGCGAAAATTGCAAAATACAAATATATTTAATCAGTGATACTGATAATGCGAATATTAAATGCAAAAAATGCAATAAGTCTCACCAGTTAAAGGAGCGGCATATTGGCATGCCACTAAAATGCTCATGCAATGCTAAGTTATCCACCTTTGTCATTCCTAAGACCAGTAAAAAACAGCAAGTCGAAAAGAGCATATCTAGCATAAAGAAGACTCCTGTTAAGTGCAACACATCGAAAGCTTCGGTTAGGGGAGGTGGCCAAAAAACAACGCTCGACAAAAAGAATTCAGCCAAGAATAAAAACAAAAACCAGAATAATACTCGAAACAAAAGCCGAACTAACACAAGAAAGCAAACACCAAAAAGCTCTGCGCCCCTCTTGAGCATTTCCCTTCTTGCTCTCATCGGCCTAGCCGGTATAGGGTACTTCCTTTACTCTAATAACCAACCTCTGCAAGCCTCTGATAAAAGCAAATCAACTCCCGGTTTTCTCAACAATACTGAGTCCAAAAAGCTAGAGAAAGACTTACCTGAGCAAGGGCTAAACCACATCGTTTTTCCTAGCCAGCACAAGACACACAATGTGCAAAGTTACAGTCCTCAAGCAAAAGACCCTTTCAAAGAAAAGGTATTAAACGATCAACGTGGTATTAGCTCTATTATCAAAGAAGTCAATCAAGCAAATGAAGGTTGGCGAAAAGAAGCTAATGAGAAGATCAATCGTATTAGAAAAACTGATATGATAGTCAAAGTTGTCGACAGATTAAACAATCCCGTCTCAGGCATCAAGCTCGATATTGAGCAAAAAAACCACAAATTTACTTTTGGAACGGTCGTAACTCGTTATGATTTTATGGAGAAAAGTGAACACCCAAAATGGACCGCTGAAAAGTATTACAATCTCAAATACACCATTGAGGAAAGGTATAAACTCGTTAGCCTTTTTGCTAATCAGATCGGTTTTGATAACGCTCTAAAGTTCAAACTAACGGGTACTCCCTTTGCACAAACAAATGGAGGCATTGTTGCCAACACAATTATTCCCCGCATGAGAAAAATGGGCATCAGCGTTAGAGGGCACTGCCTAATATGGCCAGGCTGGGATCATA
>JADGBV010000143.1 GCA_015231345.1 Planctomycetota bacterium | reverse complement strand
TGTTGGAGGAGCTAACGATTCAGGCCCTTGCTCTTCATGCTATGCGATGGATTTAAGTCAAGCCAAAGAAAAGCGAGAATGGGTATCACTTGAATCATTCCCTGGAAACCCTAGAGTGCAGCCTGCGGTTGCAGCACAAAATAATGGCCGTGGAAAAAAACTATACCTTTTTGGAGGGTTTTCTAATACTTCATATCCAGGGCCCCCCTTTGTCTCCACCGACGGCTACAGTCTGACTCCTCCTAAGAAATTAGAACCTGGCGCTGGAATATGGGAAAAAATTGCAGAGGTGAATACCCCAACAACGGGTCCACTCACGGTTAGTGGCGGATTTGCTATAGCTTATGGCGCTCATCATATCATAGTTATTGGTGGAGTTAACAAAGAGAGCTTCACATCACATATCATGCGAGAAAATTCCATGAAAGCAGCACAAGGGGATGCTCTTGTTTGGACCGAACTAAAGATGCAGTGGACTAACTATATGTCACAGGCTCCTGAGGCTTTTGCCTTTAATCCATATGTGATGGCTTACCACACTGTTACCAATACTTGGCATAAGCTGCAGGACTATCCTTTTAGTGGCCCTGCTGGTGCTCCATTAGTGAAGTGGAACAATAATCTTCTGGTGGTGAATGGAGAAATTATGCCTGGGGTGCGAACTTCAAGGATAGCTTTGGGGAAAATGGACAATAACCCCACTTTCGGAACCATAAACTACATCGTTCTTGTGGGCTACTTGATGGGTATGTTGCTGGTGGGGTACTATTTTATGAAAAGAGAAAATGGCACTGAAGACTTCTTCAAGGGAGGGGGGCGTATTCCTTGGTGGGCTGCTGGTATCAGCATTTTTGCTACCATGCTTAGTTCCATAACTTTTATGGCTATCCCAGCAATGACCTACGAGAAGCATTGGATGCCTTTTATTACTGCGGTGGCAATTCTTCTCACTGCACCTTTCATTATCAAGTTCTATCTTCCCTTTTTTAGAAAGCTTAACGTGACTACGGCCTATGAGTACTTGGAAAAACGTTTCAATTCACAGGTACGCATTGTGGCAAGTGTGATGTTTATGGTTTTTAAAGTGGTCCGCATCGGTGTTGTTTCTTATCTCCCTGCCGTTGCACTCACAGCAGTTACCGGTATTAATATAGATGCCTGCATGATTTTTATTGGAATCATAACAATGGTGTACTGCACCATGGGTGGTGTGGAGGCAGTGATTTGGGGAGATGTTATTCAGGGGATAACTCTGGTTTTAGGTGCTCTTCTTGCTGCCGTGTATCTGGTGTTAGGTACAGATGGAGGGCTAATAGGAATGATTGAAACTGGCAATAACCATGATAAATGGCATCTTCTTGATTTTAGCTTAGATTTTACGCAGCCAGTCTTTTGGGTCTGTATTATTGGAGGCTTGGGTATTAATATTGCAAGTTATAGTGGTGACCAATCGGTTGTTCAAAGATACCTCACTACAAATAATGAGAAAGAGGCCGCTAAAGGCATCATGCTTAACGGCCTGCTGGCTATACCCATTAGCTTCTTATTTTACTTCATTGGGACTGCGCTTTACTCTTACTACCGAGGACGTCCTGAGGAACTAAGTATTGTTCTCGATAAACCTAATGCCATATTCCCTTACTTTATCATGCAGGAGTTACCCATAGGTGTCGCTGGTCTTTTGATTGCCGCAGTGTTCTCGGCAACCATGTCGACCTTATCGTCTGATTTAAATTCAGCTGCTACAGCTTTCACCACCGACATTTATCGAAAAATGAAGCCAAGTTCCTCTGATCATCAGTGCCTTGTCACAGCCCGTATCAGCACGGTTGTATTTGGTCTTCTTGGTTGTGGTTTTGCTCTATACACAGCCCATGCGCCCACCAAGACCATTTTTGAATTATTTAATCAATATGTCGGGCTTTTGGTGGGGGGGCTTGGCGGTCTTTTCCTGATGGGGATTTTTACTCGCAGGATTAACGGAACGGGGGCAATGATATCATTTATGATATCTATTCTCGTAGTATTCAGTGTTAAAGAGTTTACGCCAATAAATGGCTGGATGTACGGGTTTATCGCCATGGGCACCTGTGTTATCTCGGGCCTAACGTTGAGCCTTTTTCTGAAACAGTCAAAAAATATAGAAGGTCTCACCCTATAGTTACTCTTTTAAAGAGTGACTAAGTAGCCAAGTATAAAGTTCCGGGGTGTTGTAGGCTTTAACCCAGGAATTGTGTTTCATATCCGGGTATATCGTGTATTTTGGTGTCGCGCCATTCCTTTTCAGCATATATACCGCCGTAATGGAATTTAAGAATCGTACAACCCCTAAATCACAGCTCGAGGGGGATCTCATTGATATAGGGGTGATTTGCACTTAATCTTGAGGTTAGTTCGTACTTATGAGCCAAATACCCTTCTATTCTTTGAGAAGTATCAAGGGATAGCATGTGATCAAAAACCATCAATTCATGAATTGTCACATCCACGGCAAATATACCAGGTGTTCTAGATCCATTTCCATCAAAGTCACAGCCTAAGATTAATTGCCCCTCAGGGTCATTGTCGGTGGTGAGATCTGATAAATTATCGTAAGAGTTATTTCCATTGGTGCGAAGTACTCTGTGAATTTGAGTGCCTGTATTTCCAGAAGAGTAGACGACCATCGCTCCATTCCTCACATCAATGATTGATGAGCTGTTATCCCTGAGATAGACATTTTCAGATGATTCAAATTTTTGCCTAAACCTTGCTCTTGTTTCGCTATTCACTTCAAACTGCTCATCATTACCCGTGTGTCCAGAGCCATGATATTGCCCATAATGCAAATAGATATTGTCAGCTGCAGCCCCATAGGAAACGACAAAAACAATGGCTTTTTCACTGTCCCAATTGTCCAAGGGAGCAAACATATCAACCCCCAAATAGCCACTTCCTGAGAAAGCCACACCATTTCCACTCCAAGCTGGTTGAAAACTCGCGTCGGATTGCAGAGCGTGGCGAGCATAACCAGACTTATCACTCCACTGACTAATATTATCCGATTCGCCTATTGTGAAGGTAGATCTATCGGTTCCATCCAGCCACAGCATTAAATTTGTGGTGCTAGTGGGTTTGTAGAGATTTGCTGAGGATATATAGGCTTCCTGGGGTTGATCAAAGATGTACCATTGCTCTCCATTGCTAAAAACTTCCAAGGGATCAATGAGATTGGTGCTGCTTTTTAATTGTATTCTGTCGTAGCCATCGATAAGATTTGCGCTTCCAATATATAGCTCATTATTCGAAGATATTTTTTTAATGGTGTAATGAGCTCCACTGTATGAGCTCACATCTGGAAGTTCTATGCTCAAGTTACCAGAGGATGTATCTGCTAAAACAATGGAGTTCCCGCTCAAAGTGATATTGTCGGTTGCAGCTTGGAAGCCACTGCGCTTTAGCCCATGATGATAAAGTTCCATCTGTAGGGAGTTGGATCCGCTCTGAACGGAATGTTCATTGACTGTCATCACAATACTCCCTGTGGAGAGATTGGGAATAAAATCAATTTCTCCAGAGGTCGATTTAACGTCTGCTATTAGTAGGGAAGACAGCCACAGTAGGTAAAGTGTGACGGGTATAATTTTCATTTGCTGACTCTATAAAATGAGATGAATGCTATGGGTTTATAAACCTGCAATAGCAATTGTGATTATAATATAACCAAGTTGGCGATATTGTATAGTCCTAACTTCTGATAACTTATGCTCTTAGTTTGCTTGACTCACTTCAAATGTTTGTCTAGAAACTTAACCATAAGCTTTTTGTTTTCAGGGCTGCAGAATGGTTTGCTGCTGTGCCCAACACCGTCCAGCATGACTAAGGTTGACTCTACATTATGCTCTTTACAGACGCTGTGTAGCCGTTCACTCTGATCCGGTAGGACTGAAGTGTCAGCTTTGCCGTGGAAGATTAAATAGGGTGGGTCATTAGGATCCATATGAGTGACCGCGGAAGCTAATTTGGCTTGCTCAGGTTGCTCATTTACAGGGCCACCAAGGTATTTGGAAACGATTCCGGTTTTGCTATTGGCGCGTTTAGGTTGGGTTTCCCCCCTTAAGATAAAGTCGCTACAACCAAAAAAATCTATGACAGCTTGAACTCTGGTGTTTTGTTTGAGGTGTTTGCCAACTTCCCCTTCCAGTGGTTCGACACCATGACTACTCCCCAGTAGGGCTGCTAATTGTCCACCAGCACTTGAACCTGAGACGGCCATTTTTTTCGGATTGTATCCGTATTTTGAGGCTTGAGATTTTAGAAAGCGCACTGCAGCTTTACAGTCGTGAATTTGAGCAGGAAAAATGGCTTCGTCTGAGAAGCGGTACTCTATGCTTGCTACGGCATACCCATGCTCAATTAGAAATTTAACGGTGCAGCTAGTTTTGCTGCCTTTTTTCCAGCCTCCACCATGCATATGCATAATAATGGGAGCATTTTTTGTTTTTTCAGGCAGGTAGAGGTCAAGTTTAAGAGGCCTGGAGTCCGTAATAGCATAAACAATGTCTTTGATCTCTTGAGTCAAGCCAGGTGCAACTAAGAGCAAGAGAGACATTGCTAGAGTCAAAGCTTTTAGTCGAGTTATTTTGCCGGCGCTCGCCATGGGGTGAGGGCACTTTTGATCATACATACTTATTCCTTTAGTGATATTCATGACTTGATATAGCCGAGAGAGATGAGGAAGTTTACTTCTTTTTCATTGATGTCTGTTCTTGCTCCTTTACACCCGTGTTTTTCGCCTTCGTATATGTGGAGTTCACAGCGACTGCCGACGGCTTTCATATCATCGCGAAATTTTTTAGCTGCTGCCGTAGAAATATAGGTGCCTTCTTCGCTACCAACAAATAAGATTGTGGGTGGGGCTCCTTTTGATACGTTATGTACAGGGGAGAACTCTTTCCATCTCGCCTTAACTTTTTTATAGCCGTATCCATCTGGACCATTGTCGATAACAGGAGACCTCAAAACTAAAGCATTGGGCTTTGAGCTGACGCTTTGGTCTTCGTTTTTCTCATCAAATTCTGAGAGTAATGCCGCTGCAGCAGCAACGTGAGCGCCGGCAGAACCACCACCTGCGGCAATGCGGTCGGGATCGATTCCCAATTCATCTGCGTGGGACCTAATCCATCTAATGGCGGATTTGGCATCGGCAACGCTGTCAAAGGGAGTGCCATTGTGTACTTGGCGTATACTATATTCAACAGATATGGCAACCATATTGTGCCGGGCCCATAATGCACAGATTTTGAAATATTTACTGGGGGTTCCACCGGACCATCCTCCACTGTGAAATATGGCAATGCAAGGGGCTTTTGCTGTGGTTTTATGATCCTTTGGATTGAAAACATGGAGTTTGAGCTCGTAGGTTTTACCTTTGCGCTCAACGGTTTTGTAGTGGAGGACTTTGTCAGCTTGCAGGTCTGCATGGCTAGTGACGGCAAGTAGCAAGATGCTGCAGCTAGATATGAATGTGAGAAAAAGGGCTTTTGACATTTTCTTGATTCCTAGAGTAAAAGTTGACGGGCGGTGATTGAATGGGCCATGGTGAGAAATATTTTATCCTGATTATTTTAAAAAAAATGATTTTTTATAAAAAAGACATTCCGTAGGCTCGAGTTAAAGCTGAGCGCTTTCCAAAAGAATGCTCATGGCCTCATAATTACCTGTGAAGTAGGCCTTTTTTAATCGTTTGCAGTTTTCAAGGTCACCTTGATAGTATTTATAGAGACGACGAAAGATTTGTTCTTTCAGCCAATAACCATGAAGGTACTTCTCCCAAGTAGATGAAGCAAATGATAATTGATGAAGCTCTTCATCCACCATCCCAGCTTTCCAGGCAGATCGATAAAGAGTTTGAGCCTCCTTCCAACTATCTTTAGCCATGTCTTTGAAGATCTCATGCATACCTTGCCATTTTTCCAAGGCAGGGTCGATGAGCTGGGGAGCTTGCATTGCATATTCTAGAAGTGAAACCTCCATATCCACTTTTTCATCACCATCGTAATCGTAAGTGATGAAGTCCATGAAGCCGTCTTTATTTGTGTCTGTGTACTGCACGACTTCTTTGACGGATTTTGCCATTTTTGATGATGTGCCTCTGGGTGCTGATCCACTGCCAAAGAATTCGCCATCATCAAAAAGCCATACCCCACGTTCTGCTCCATAGAGGTGCAACTTGTTGTCCCATGGCCCGATATAAAGCTTGCCTTGGCCGCTATAATCTCGGTCCCATTCCCCACGATCTCCCAATGTGTCCGTTTGTACATTGCGAACAATGCTGTTATTAATTTGCCCTTTAAGAGGCCTGGGTTCATAAGGGTTGCCGTTCTCATAAAACTCGACGCGCTCCCAGCGCTGGTCATCTCCATCTTCGTCGAAAACAAATTCAACGCTGGCCCACTTTTCCTTCATGGCTTCACTAAAACAATGCTCATGGGGGGTGTAGATCAACTCGTCTATTTTTCGATAAGCGCTCTGTTTATAATAGGGTAATGCCCATGTTGGAGCTTTTTGGCCTTCCACACTATTCTTCCATTTTCCATACTCTAGGCCATCGCCGCGATAGCCCAAGGACATATCAAAACTGAGCTCACGCCCTCTTTGGCTATCATTATCTAAGTCCCACCCCATCTGAACGGTGCTTGTTTTTGAAGGGTAAGTTCTGATCTCACCTTCCCGCGTATGATGATTGAGGTAGCGGATAGAAAGCTCTGTGCAACCATCGTCGTCATAGTCAAAGAAGGCAAATGGATTCTCCCAATTCAATCGACAATCCGTCAAAGCCCAAGGAGGTAAATGGGTCTTGATGAAGATGGAATCGCCGTGATAATCCGGTAAAAAATTACAGTCCCCTGAATGTTTCCAAGAATGAAAGTGAAAGTTTTCCCAGTTGATGAAATGATTTACGCCATCCCCATCCACATCAATGAAGTACATATAGTGTGAAGATTCTCCCCAAAATTCTTTTTGCGTGGAGTTAGGGTTTATGGCCACACACATCAAATCTGCTTGGCCATCTTTATTATCGTCAACCCAATTAATGTTCATATCTGCAGGGCCATCATAGCTTCCGTCCCCTTCAATATCAATTTGCATGGCATCGCCCACCATGTCTCCTAGTTGGTCGCTGAGTTTCATATTGTCATTTTCGTCAATGAAACGACAACGTTTACCATTCCACCACCTCTCCATAATATCTGGGTCCTTATCGTTATCTTTGTCCATGAAAAGGATTTGATTTTTATCGGATGTGGGTAGTCCTGAGAGCAATTGTTTACCCCTTTCAGCTTCAGCTAAGGATCCAAGTGCAAATTCAATCCATTCTTCTTTTGTGTTTATTTTGTAGCGTCCTTTGATGAGGCTCTGCTTTAAATTCATCAAAATTACTTTTTCTTTATTTAACTTTAGCCAAATGGCAGATTCCTCTTCTAATATCAACTGAAAATCGTCCACTTTTAAACTTTTTCCGAGTAATAGGATCTCCCTTCCATCATTGACATCACATGCTACACCTAAAGTCCCTTTAAGGGACATGTTGCCTTGGGAAAGTTCGCCAGATTTCTCTAAACTCAGAACTCTGTCTTTCCCCTTTGTATGGTGAACCGTTAGTGCATTTCCGCTGTGAAACTCGACATCATGAACTTTTTTCGTCTCTTTCCAAGGGGCGTAGATTGAAACAAAAGAATGGACATCGCCCACTCGCCTTTGAATTAACATGGGCATTCGCTGGTCAATAGACTTTGGGAGTCCGAGCCCTTTTCCTTGAAAGACTTGGGATCCTTCAGGCGCTGGAGAAAGCCATATATCAACCTTGCCACCTGTTCTTTGATGGACTCGCCCCTTTACTGTTGAATTTATTTTTGCTCTGCGCAAATCCCTTATCTGATCATAGCCTTGCATGGGGGCTCGGTTTTTTTTATTTATCCTTTCAGCATCTATGAGAGATTGATCATGTTCTTCCCATTCCCCTTCCATAGTCAGCTCTCCATTGACGTGTAATGCCATATCTTGAATGGTTTCAGGAAAACTACCCTTTAGGGAATCTCCTTTGATATCGGTTGAGGATCTTGTGATATCAACAATGCATGAAGGAAGCATCACTACCGTTCTGCGTAATTGAATGGGTTTAGCGTCTTTTAATTTATGGGGGTCATTTTGAAGTGCCCTAGAGCTCGCATGAGATTGAGAGGCAGAAATCATGCCGCCTTGAATTCCGAACTCAATCTCCTTGTTTCTCGGAAACACCCTTTGTTTTCTTTGGTTAAGAGTGATTGTATTGTGAGATATGCTTTGCTTGTACCAGTGATTATAACTTTTATGACCGTAACTAGGGGTTACTGTCCCAGGAAAGATTTCCTCTCCATTAGCAAATAAGATCATATTCAAAGCGTCGGGATGACGATGACCTGACGATCCTCGGTCGTTTTTCAATACGATATTCCAGTCATGTCCTGGTGAGCGCAGAATGGATAACCCGGATGCTTTCATGAATTGGGATATCCCAGTTTGAGGGAGGCCCTCTTGTGGTAATATTGCGGCTCCGTAGAGGAGGGCTTCAATGGAATTTCTTTCTGTCATTTGACCCTCAATGATATTTTTGCTGGAGGATGCTGACTTTCCATCAGTATTTGGAGCTTGATAGATTGAAGATAGTAACTGCTTATACTTTAAATCACCATACCAATGAGCTGCTATTTCATATATTCCAGCATAAGATTCAACTCTCAACGAGTTATAGCTGCCATCGTTGAGTCTTGGTAGGTGAAGATCTGGCTGTCTAATCATCAATGGTACATCAAATAT
>JADGBV010000142.1 GCA_015231345.1 Planctomycetota bacterium | reverse complement strand
GAAAAATCTATCGTACTTCTGCAAAATAAAAATCATACTCTTCCTCTGGCCAAAGATCTCCCTTTTGTCTATCTGGGCGGTCCTTTCGCTGGTGATATTCGCTCATTAATTGGAAATTATCACGGTTTGAATGATAATATGGTCACCCTGGTAGAAGGGGTTATGACAAAAACATCTCCCTCGACCCGTCATCAATACAGATCCGGATGCCTGGTAGCAGATGATAATAAAAACCCCATGGACTGGTTTAGCTCTCAGGCAAAGGATGCCGATGCAACCATCGTAGGTTTGGGACTCACCATTCTTCTTGAAGGCGAAGAAGGCGAAGCTATTGCCTCAGCCAAAAAGGGTGATAACACATCCATGAAGCTCCCTGAAGCTCAAATGAAGTACCTTCGTAAAATAAGTGCTGCTAAAAACAGGACAGGCAAGAAACTGATTGCCGTGATTTTCTCCGGCTGCCCCCTTGATTTGACTGAAGTGATCGATCTCGCAGATGCCGTAATATACGCATGGTACCCGGGTCAGGAAGGAGGTCAGGCTTTAGCCAATATTATCTTTGGTGATACTTCCCCCTCCGGAAAATTACCTATTAGCTTTCCACGTTCTGCTGAAGACCTCCCCCCCTATGAAGACTATAGCATGAAAGGACGCACCTATAAATATATGACCAAGAAGCCCTTGTACCCCTTTGGATTTGGTTTGTCATATGCAAAATTTGAGATAAGTGAGCCCATTATGGATAAGCGAAAAATGAATGCCGGTGAAAGCATCAAGCTGACTGTGCCCATCAGCAATACAGGAGCCATTAACGCCGATGAGGTCATTCAGCTGTATATTTCATTACTAGAAGCTGATGTGACTGTTCCCCAAAGTGAGCTCAAATCTTTCAAACGAATTCCCCTTCAAGCCGGACAAAGCACCCTTGTGAATTTTGAACTGAATGAATCTATGTTCTATTACATCAATGAAGATGGTGACACAGTTTCATATAAAGGGAAAGCCAAAGTTCATGTGGGCAATGCATCACCATGTTCCCGCAGTAAAGACCTGGGAGCCAGTGTTCAGTCCATTGAAATAGAAGTTCTCTAGGAAAGCAGATATATCACAGCAGCATATATCCTGTGGTTCCGTATATAGAAAGGAGCTTATCTATTTTAAAGAAGTTGTCCACTAGAGTCTTTTTCTACGTATATGATAGCACAACTCCAAATACACAAAAGCTGACTCTATGACGAAATTATTTACCAACACCATACTCATCCTCGCCTTTCTTGTTTCAGGGTGCTCACTGCAACAAAAAAAACAAGTCCTAACTCATAATAATGACAAAAAAGGCCTGCACAGCGAAGTAGAATACCCCAATTCATTTACCTATACGGGGAATCCCTTGAGCCGAATCCACGGAGCCGCTGATCCTGATGTCAAAGTATGGGATGGCAAAGTATGGGTCTACTGCTCTCAAGATAGAACTGTATACCCTGATGTTCATGAGCATCATTATAATGCCATGGATGGTTATCACGTTTTTTCTTCAGAGGACATGGTCAACTGGACCGACCACGGTGAAGTCTTTCATTCCCGTGATGTTGACTGGGGCTGGGAGAAAGGAGGCTTTATGTGGGCTCCCGGAGCCGCCCGAAAAAATGGCATGTACTACCTATACTTCCCCCATAAGGACAAAGATGGAAAATGGCGAGTCGGAGTGGCGACTGGAAAAACTCCCATTGGCCCCTTCAAAGATAGCGGTAAACCTATCGAAGGCTTAGATAACATCGATCCCATGGTTTTTATTGATGATGACGGCGAAGCCTACCTTTACAATAACCCCGGCATTGTTGCAAAATTGAAGCCCAATATGATCGAACTGGCTGAAGAGCCACGTACAATTGAGTATGGCCCAGAAAATGTAAAGAACAGTAAAATCTTATCTTTCAACGAAGGTGCCTATATGCACAAAAAAGATGGTCTCTACTATTTCTCCTATACCAACTGGAAAAACAAAGATACACAAGGCTTTTACGCCACAGGCAAGAGCCCTTACGGCCCTTTTGAGTGGCAAGGTTCCATGGGTCCCAATCCCAAGGGAGCGCAGGACCATCACTCTATTATAGAGTTTAAAGATCAATGGTATTACTTCTACCACATTGCTTATTCAGAGTACCCAGCATACAAAGAGTCCCAAGGAAGAATTGCCTGTTTCGACAAACTTTTCTATAATAATGACGGCACAATCCAAATGGTCAAACATACCCTTTCTAAATAAATAGACACAATTAAGGAAAATGCGAAATTGAAATCTATAAAGACTCAATGGATGGCAAGCGTATTGGCACATGCAAAATTGATGCCACTGGAGGTTTTTCTAACAATACTTATTAGTCTAGTGAGTTTAGATCCACTGGAGGCGGGGGATCATAATCCCCATACCAATTGGTTGCAAGAAGCACGGTTTGGCTTGATGATGCATGTCTTACCAGGCAGCAAAGAACAACTAGATATTATTAAAAACTTTGATGTCGAAACCTTGGCTGAACAATTGGAAGCAGCGGGAGCGGCCTATTTCCTATTGACCCTTGGACAGAATTCAGGCTTTATGAATTCACCCAATAGCACATACGACCGAATGGCTGGATACCAGCCAGGAGAACGCTGTTCCACCCGTGACCTTCCTCTAGATCTCTACAAGGCGCTCAAACCCCGCAATATACGCTTGATGCTATATCTACCCTGTCAAACACCCTGCGGAGATGCCCGTGCACAAAAGGCCTTTGGCTTAGCACAAGGAAACTGGAACCAGTCAATCAATATGGCCTTTGCTGAAAAATGGGCAGAAGTAATTTACCACTGGTCCGCACGCTATGGAGACAAGATCTCTGGCTGGTGGTTTGACGGTGGCTACCAAAACGTTGGCTTCAATAACAGCATTGCCCAGGCCTACGGCAAAGCAGTGAAACGCGGCAATGCCCAAACCATTGTCACCTTCAACCCGGGCATCACGCTAATTCGCTGGACCAAAGCAGAAGACTACACGGCCGGAGAGTTAAACGAACCCTTCAAGCACTTGCCCACTGGACGCTGGCTAGAGGGATCTCAGTGGCATACTCTGTCTTACCTAGGCTCTGACTGGTTTAGGCGAGACACACGCTACCCGGCTGAAAAGTGGGCTCAATGGGTAAAAAATGTGGTCGCGAAAAAAGGCGTGGTCACTTTGGATGTCGGACCTAACTGGAATTCAGCCCATGGACCAATCGGCTCAATCTCAGGTAAGCAAATGACACAACTCAAAACCATTCGCAAAGCACTTTTCTCCCACACCAGAAAGTAATAGTAATCATTCTATTATTATTTTGAAGACTAATCTTTTTTTTAAATTTTGAGCAGGATTATATTATGAATATTAAACCGATACAGATCATTAATGGGTTTTTGCTAAGTTGCACCTTTTTATTAAGTTGTATGGCCGCTAATGACACCCAAAAGGGCGAAGTCTCTTACCCTCATAAATTCACCTATAATGGCAATCCCCTTGTAAGAACACATGGAGCAGCTGACCCTGATGCCCACGTGTGGAACGACACAGTCTGGGTATACTGCTCCCAGGACCATGAAGTGGTTAATGGCGACACATATGCGACGATGGACGGCTACCATGCCTTTTCATCAACTGATCTAGTCAATTGGACTGACCATGGTGAAGTTCTCCATTCCCGTGATATCAGTTGGGGTGTTGATGGCTATATGTGGGCGCCATGTGCTGCTCACAAAAATGGCAAATACTATTTATACTACCCCCATATTGATAAAAAGAAGCAATGGCGTGTAGGAGTTGCAATAAGCGATCAACCACAGGGACCATTCAAAGATATGGGGCAACCCATAGAAGGCCTTACAGGAATCGATCCTTCTGTTTTTATCGATGATGATGGCCAAGCCTATATCTATAATGGTCACTATATAATGGCCAAGCTTAAAGAGAATATGATTGAATTAGCCGAACCCGTCAAAAAGCTCTCCTATGCCCCATTTGATGTACTGGAAGATGATAAACGCAGGTTCCACGAAGGTCCTTTTATGCATAAACGAAATGGCAAGTACTACTTCTCTTACTCAAATTTCAAAAACAGTGACTATCAAGGATGGTATGCCATGGGAGATAATCCCTACGGCCCTTTCAAGTGGATGGGTCCAATGGCTGAAAATCCTCAGGGCGCTCAGGATCATCATTCAGTGATTGAATTCAAAGGGCAGTGGTATTACTTTTACCACATAGCTATTCATGATATTCCCGTTAATAAAGTCGGCCAAGGGCGCATTATGTGCTTTGACCGAATGCATTATAATAATGATGACACCATCCAAATCGTCCGGCATACTCGTGGGCCAACCAAAACCTTGAATACTCTTGCCGAGGGAGGCTCTATTCTTCTCGACCCCCCAGGAGGTGCATACGCTCCAGGAACTGAAGTGCAGGTCACGGCCCTAGGGGAACTAGGCAAGCATTTTGCTTCATGGGGAGGCGACTTGTCAGGAAAGCAAAACCCCACAAAGATAGTCGTAGATCAACATAAAAGCATTTCAGCGTCTTTCACGCCCTGCCCAACTTTTTCTCTCGAAACAAAGTCTGAACAAGGCCGCATTTTTATGAACCCCCCAGGGGGAGTTTACTCTCAGGGGCAAAAGGTTGCTCTGACGGTCGTCGATGATTTTGGCTACGATTTCAGTTCCTGGACAGGTGACCTTGCCGGCATTGAAAACCCCGTTAGTATCACAATGGATGGCAATAAAAAAGTCAACGCTCAATTTGTGACAGTGCCTATTTTTGCTATTCAAACAAAAGCTGAGAATGGCATCATTGAATTGTCTCCTCCAGGACCTCGCTATGAAATTGGTACTGAAATCACCATCAAGGCTAAAGCGGATTATGGATTCGGTTTTACTTCTTGGTCTAATGACCTATCTGAGAAAGATGCTAGTTTCACCTTCAAAATTGAGAAGGATATGAATATTCAAACTATTTTCACTGACCTCAAGCAAGACAAGGTTGCTATGGCAATTAATTGTGGAGGCAAGGCATACAGATCAAATGATGGTGTTTACTATTCAGCTGATCAATATGCGAAAAACGGAGGAACATATTCAAAAAAAGCTGATATCTCTGGCACAGAAGACGATTATCTTTACCGAAGCGAACGCATGGGTCATGATATCAACTATTCCATCCCGCTTAAAAATGGCATTTATAAAGCTGTTCTGCAATTTGCAGAAATCTATCATGGGGGAAAAGGAAGTCGCATCTTTGATGTTGCAGTGGAAAGTCTACCTACGCGAAAAGGCATCGATATTGTTGCCAAATCTAAGCCTTACACAGCTTACGAGGAAGTCTTCGATGTTGAGGTTAAAGATGGAATATTGGATATCCATATGACAACGATTAAAGATAATGCCAAAATATCGGCCATCAGAATCTTGCAGTAATTCTACAAGACCGTGGCGAGTAGGCAAGGTGGCTTGATGCTTAGTGAAATCACGCCCCCTTGCAGACTTTTTCCCACAATAATCGGGTTTTCTCCCACTGCTTTAAGGTAAATGGGCAAATGTGACGTTTCTATTGCTTGCTTTTTAAAAGAGATCTACTAGAATACGCGGCTCAAATAACCTGGGGCTCTTAAAAAGGTGAAAGTTTGTCATTTGAATGCTATATTTATTACTAAGCAATTCATAATGAACGTCCGCAGCATTTTTTTTATACGCCCCTATGCTCTTTTACTGTGTATTCTTGCGCTCCCAAGCTTAAATCTACTGGGCTCGGTCAGGTCCACAGGAAATATTCATTTTACCGTTAACGACAACCAACTAATGGTTCTTGAAGACACAGGACTGGGAGTCGGAATAACCAGTCCAGCAGCAAACCTTCATATCGCCGGTAATGGAATCATCACAACAGATTTATCTATCGGAGGGGCAAGTCTTTCCAGCAACCTGAATATTTCAGGAACAATGCAAGTGGCACCTTATACCTTTTCAGATAATGGAACTATCTCCAGCCATAGCTTTGCCTTTGCCGATTCTACTTCTGGTGACATCTATCTTGATTTGCCATCATCCGGTGTAACTGGCAGAGTCGTTACCATCAAAAAAATAAGTGCAAGCAATAACGTCTATATTTCCTCAACATACCCTATTGATGGAAAATATATTATTGCAATGGAACCCTCATCGACCATTTATCCTTTTATGAGTGTTGTGAATGACGGTTCAAGCTGGCTTATACTTTCAGAAACAGATACAAGTTCTGGAAGTTATTCAGATAATTTAATTCTATGGTGGAATTGCGAGGGTAGCGATCAATTCCTTGATGATGTCTCGCCCAATGACAATTATGGAAGCTTTCGCCCAAGCTCTAGTAGTCATGGAGCCAGTGGCAATGCTCTTTATTTTGATACGAACAATTATGTGACCATTCCAAGTAGTACGAGTCTTGAAATAACCGACAAAGTCTCATTCTCATTTTGGGTTAGAAGAACATCGTCTGCAGGGACAGGAATGACTCTTTCCAAAAAATCCGTATGGAATGCAGCAGAAGGCTGGGAGGTTGAGACCACAGATACAACGATTCGTGTACTTGGTGGGGGAGGAGATTTTGCAACATCCAATGCTGTTACTTGGACAAATACATGGCAACATGTTGTGGCAACTGTCGATCAAACCATCGCAACGACTTACCTTAATAATGCAGATGTGAGTGGAGCGGACTCTAGCGTATCATCCATAAATACATCAAGCGCTCAAGCTTTGTTTTTTGGGCGACGGTCAGGAGTCGATGAAAATAACCTAAATGGTGAAATTGATGATGTACGCATATTCAACAAAGTCTTATCGACTTCGGAAGTAAGCTCCCTTTACCAGATGTCTGATTCGGTTGCATCGTCAAACCTTATGGGCTGGTGGAAATTTGACTCCATTGGATCGGGTAATATTATTAGCAACAATAGCGGGCAAAGCAATAATGGAACTCTAGTCCCCGATCAAGATACTTCTGCCGCACCAACACTCACAATTGGTCAGGTAGGAAATAGTATTGATTTTGATGGAGGAACTGCTAGGGTTACATCTGGAGGTATTGGAATATCTGGCAACGCCGACCGATCGGTCACCTGTTGGGTTAAAGTAGATGACTGGTCACAGAGGTGCGGATTATGGGTTATGGGAAAAACATATTCAGATTATCAAGATTATTCACTGCTTGTTGAAGCGACTGCAGGAAGGTATCAATTCAATGGCTGGAATGCCGATTTTGATTTCTATTTGCCTAGTGACAACTATGGCTGGCATCATATTGCACTTTGTTACGAAAGCGGCACGATGCATGTCTATGTCGATGGAGCTTTTCTTGAATCCAATACATTGGCCAATGCTTTAAACACAACTGATACAGGCATTGTGCTTGGGAAATGGCAGAATTCCGGCGATTATTTCGATGGCCAGATAGACGAGTTTAGACTTTACGATAGAGCATTATCACTCCAAGAAGTTAATGTTCTCTATGAGAGTGGGCGTTAAACGAATATTCAGATACTGCTGAGATTTAAGAAGTGAAGATAAGATAAGTTATCAAGCCCATCTCAAAACTCCTTTGCGACTTAGCCTGCCATTTTTTCCAGTTCTATTCCTTTCGTTTCGTGTACACATTTAGCGATAAAAGGCACGGATATGATTGCACATATGGCATAAAATCCATATGCTCCTCCAAGACCTACGGTTGTTAGGAGAATAGGAAAAGTCATCGTTATGGCAAAGTTCGAACCCCATTGAGCTAAACCACTAACGGCCAGGCCCGAACCACGAATCTGATTCGGAAACATTTCACCAAGCATGACCCACATAACTGGCCCCCAAGATATATTAAAGAAAATCACATACAGATTTGCTGCCACCAAGGCAATAGGACCGCTACTTCCTTCCAGTTTGAGAGAACCGCCTTCTCCCAGAAGAGCAGTGCCAAAAACCACCGCCATGCAACCCAAAGTGACTCCCATGCCAATTGATCCAATCATCAAGAGAGGTTTACGGCCAATCTTGTCAATCAGCAAAGTGGCTGCCACGCAAGCTGCGATACTAACTGCCCCGCTAAGAACATTAATCAAAAGAGCATCACTTTCATTGAAACCGGCAGACTGCCATAATATGGCACCATAGTAAAACACGACATTGATGCCAACCAATTGCTGAAAGGTTGCAAGAGCAATACCAACCCAGACAATAGGGCGAAAGAGATACGAACTATGCAGAATATCTTTTAGACTTGGCTGATGGTCATCTGAGGACAAAGAAGACTCAATTTCATTTAGTTTCGACTCGGCACCCGTGTGCATAAGTTTTTTGAGAACAGCAAGAGCTTTATCTGATTTCCGACTGGCAACCAAATAGCGTGGAGACTCGGGAATACAAATGAGAGCAATAAAAAATACTGCCGCAGGAATCAATTCAATCCAAAACATCCAACGCCATGCCTCATAGCCCCATGCAAACACTGTAGTAGATCCACCAGCATTCCCGGCAATAAGATAATTGCTCAAAAAGGCACAAAATAGTCCACTAATAATAGCAATTTGCTGAATAGAAGAAAGGCGACCTCTGTACTGTGCGGGCGTCACTTCACTTATATAAGCTGGAGCAAGAACACTTGCGGCACCTACAGCCAATCCACCGATAACACGGTATACAATAAATTCACCAGAAACTGCTGCAACTCCAGAGCCCCAAGCACTAACAATAAAAAAGACCGATGAAATAATCAATATGGAACGACGTCCCATCTTATCCGCAAGAGTTCCTGCAAAAAAGGCGCCTGCAGCACAGCCAAG
>JADGBV010000141.1 GCA_015231345.1 Planctomycetota bacterium | reverse complement strand
TTTGCGGAAGTTGAAAGGGCTTCAGATGTCGACTTTTAATTGTCGCTGGTGTGTAATTCTAGTTGTCGCTATACACAAAAGCCTCAATTCTTAAGAATTGAGGCTTTTTTTTTGCATTTTCCAATACTTAATGCCTAAAATTTTCAGAGCTATATCGGAAGCTTAGCGGAAGGAATAGAGATAAAAGAGTACTACACCTCTATCTTAGCCATAAGAGTCATCCTACGCTAACACTAACTCTTTACGCCCCTTTTTGACCACGAGTTTCCACCCTAAGGCACTCATAATATTACCCACACTGTTAAGAGTCACATTTTTACGAGCTCCCGAACGAATCCCTTGGACAATTGCAGTGGACAACCCAGCCTCTTTAGCCAGCTGACGAACAGAAATATCTTCATTGTTCATCAAGTCAATTAATATTTCAGATAGCAAGAATTCACGATATTCCTCTTCAAACTTCTTCTTCCGCTTTGGGTCTTGCATCATTTTATCATAAGTAGACACACTCTTCTTACTTACTTCTTTTTTAGTTTTCATAGTATTCTCCTAACTCAACTCTTTTCAGATAGTCTTTTCTGCATTGAAGCGATCGATCCTTTTCTCTTTTCGGGATTTTTTGCTGTTTTTTGCAGAATGCACTTGTAACAATTACCTTTTTCCCCAACTGAAAGAAACACAAGAAGCGATTTGGCTGGGGCTTAAATGCATAAATTTGATCTCCCTCATGATTAAACTTCGTTGTGTCACTGATCCTTCCAAACTCCCCCATTCTTCGAAACAACAGGAATAATTTATTTTGCTCTTTCTCAGTAAGCTCCATAAAGAACTCTAAGGCTGGTATTTTTCCGGACTTGTCACTGTACCACTCTATTGTAAATTCACTCCCTTGATAGGCCGCTAGATCCTTTTCTTTCATTAGAACAGTGTAGCACAAAAGGACCACAGTCCAGAATAATCAAAGTCAATGAGGCTATAATTTCTTCATCATAAAAGGAAAGCCACAGCCCAGCCCGAAAATTCAGCTAAAAACCAAAGTCCGGTTATTATGCACCAAAACAGCACGATTTAAATGATGATAAATGGCGCGAGAAAGTACGACTTTTTCATTATCTTGGCCTTTGCGGACTAAATCTTGAATTGAGTCGGAGTGTCTCACATGCACCACATCCTGCTCGATAATGGGCCCAGCATCAAGTTCACTGGTCACGTAATGACTTGTAGCCCCAATAATCTTCACGCCCCTTTCATAGGCATTATGATAAGGCTTAGCTCCGGCAAAGGCAGGAAGAAAGCTATGGTGAATATTAATCACACGATTGGGGTAATGATCAATAAAGTTAGCTGATAATATCTGCATATACCTAGCCAATACTATAAAATTAACTTTATGCTCCTTTAAAATTTTAAGCTGCTGCTCTTCAGCTTCAGCTTTACTCATATTATTCATATCCATAAATACAAATTTTATGCCATGATTTTCCACTAAGGTTCTCAAATCTTCATGGTTACTAACAACTAAAGGAATATCGACCTTCCACTGGCCGGACTGATAACGACTGAGAATATCGAAAAGGCAGTGGGATGTTTTAGAAACAAAAACGGCCATGCGCGGCACATCCCTTGAAAAGAAAAGCTGAAAAGCCATATGGCGCTTTTGCCCCACCAATTGGTGAAAGCTCTCACTTATTTGCTCCCTAGGCAAGGAAAATTGAGCTAAATCCCATTCAAGGCGCATAAAAAAAACATTTTCTTCGCGGTCCACATGTTGTTCAAGATCAACAATATTGCCACCATATTTTAAAATAAATTCGGTGACCGCACAGACTAGTCCCTGAGCATCAGGGCAAGAAATGAGTAAAATAGCAGAATCAAGCTGGGTTGTCATGATGACCTTTCTTATCAAGCAAAGCTTTCACTTCGTGGTGAGTGCCAACGAAAAATTGAGCATTCATATAACCTTTAGCTTTCAGCTCATTGGCAGCCTTAGACGCTCTGATGCCACTATTGCAAAAGAGAACAATATCCTTTAGCTGGTCTTCTTGAAACTGTGCCATCTCCTCCAAAGAATGATGAATGCTACCGGGAATATCATGCATCTTCCGTTCTTTGATGGAACGAACATCAACCCAAAGAGATTGTTCACATATCTCAGGAGTGATGGTTTCTGGTGTTATATGAGCCGCAGGGCTAATTTTAATATAACTCTTAGCATACCAAAAAAGTATGAACACAGAAATTACTATATATAATATATAGTAATAAACCATCGTCTTCTATTGCAGGCTTAAGCCTTTAGATTGTAATCAGCAATAAGCTTATGAGCCAACTCAACAGTACTTTCTTTTCCGTACTCTAGAGGGAGGCGAAGCTCTTTAGTCACCAAACCCATTTCGCCCAAAACGGTCTTCACGGGAATGGGGTTCGTTTCAGCAAACATGGATTTGTGGAAAGAAAGCAGCTCATAATGAGCGATTTTTGCAGCAGCAAAATCACCTTCTAAAGCACATTTGACCATGGCACTAACTTCAGCAGGCATAACGTTAGCAGAGACAGAAACCACACCTTTCGCCCCGACGCTCATCATAGGCAAGGTCAAACCGTCATCACCACTCAGAACATTCACATCACACTGCGAAACAATATCACAGACCTGATCTACAGAACCACAGGCCTCTTTCACAGAACTAATATTTGGGTGTTTAGCAAGTTCAGCAATTGTCTCAGCTGAAATTTTCGTTCCCGTTCTTCCTGGGACATTATAAACCATCACTGGTACTTTACTGGCATCAGCCACCCCATAGTAATGGGATAGTATCCCTGAAGGAGTAGGTTTATTATAATAAGGAGTAATTACCAACACACCTTGTATATCTAGTTTACTCGCTTTCTCACTCATCTCCACAGCTTCTCGAGTTGAATTGCTTCCTGTGCCAGCAATGATTTGCACTCGGCCTTTGACCTGCTCTACAGTAAACTGAATGAGCTCAAGCTGTTCTTGCGGCGACATGGTCGCAGCTTCTCCGGTGCAACCTGCAGGGATAACACCCTGTACCTTACCTTCGATTTGTCGTTCGATCAGTTTCTCAAATGAGGGGTAATCCACTTTGCCATTTTTAAATGGAGTGACGAGTGCTGTATAAGTACCTTCAAACATGATTAACCTTTTAAATTTTTCAATACATCTATCATCGTATAAGAACGAGTGACAGGGGCCGCCAAACGTTCCTGTAAAAAACGCACAGCAAAAAGGGTCCCTTCGGCATAAATGCTGCGACCCAAAATATTATGACCCAAAGAAAAGTGGGCCGTTCTATCTTTACTGTGAATATCGTATGTATGGTAAGCATGACCTGCTATATATTCATCTGGAATACCGAGTTTTTTCTTCTGTTCCTCAGGGTCTCGACACATATTCAGGTCCGACTCAGTAAAATCTGCACCCAAACCTTGGATTAATGAAATCAGCGCTTTGGCTGTTCCTGAAGTATCGGCTTTACCTTTTTGATGTGACTCATGCACACTTAAAGAATAGTCATCGAACACACCAGGGAATTCACCTTTAGCCCAGTCTAACATAGCCGTAAGAGCAACGATAGGTAAAGCCATGTTAGGAGCAACAATGGCAGGAGTACCACTACTTACAACCAAGTTCTCGACCTCGCTATAATCACCACCTGTGGTTCCTAGAATAAATGGAATTTTATTATCAGTATAAAATTTCGCATTAGGCAAAACAGCAGAAGGGTGACTATAATCAATCACGATAGAGCCCTCATGCGCACGGAAACATTTCAGGAATATATCTTGTTCATCGGGAGTATAAAGAGTCACACGGTTAGTTTTGACATCAAAATCTCCGCCACAATCCGGGCCAGTCAGTCCCACACTCAGCAAATGAACATCTTCAGCAGCTTCCGCTTTCTCAGCCACAGCTAAAGCCATAGGCCCAGGCAAGCCACTCATGGCCACAGGTATTTTATTTGTATTAGATAGCATTGTGTCCTATAGCACTCTTAATAGCCATTAAAAATTCAGCATTGGTTCCATGTTTTTCGATTTTCTCAATCAGATGCAATATGGCATCTTTAGGAATCATTCGACTTAGAATCGCTCTGATTTTTTTGATAATTTCGTATTCGTCAGCACTCATAAGCTTTTCATCTTTTCTCGTGCCCGACAATACAATATTGACCGCAGGATAGATGCGCTGAGCAGCAATTTCCCTATCAAGATACAATTCCATATTACCCGTACCTTTGAACTCTTCGAAAATGACCTGATCCATTCGAGAACCCGTATCTACAAGAGTCGTTCCAAAAATCGTCAAACTGCCACCTTCTTCAATATTACGAGCACTACCAAAGAATTGTTTAACACTTTGTAGCGAGCCTGAGTCAATTCCACCAGACATCATACGTGAATTCGATCCTTTTTGAGCATTATAAGCTCTGGTTAAGCGAGTGATCGAATCAATAAAAAGGACCACATCTTTGCCATTCTCTACTAGAACTTTTGCGCGACTCAAAGCCGTTTGTGCAACCTGGATGTGTTTATCTGGTTGTTCGTCAAAGGTGGATGCAATGATATTTGCATTCACAGATTCTACCAAGTCGGTTACTTCCTCAGGTCTCTCATCGATTAATAAGACAATCACTTCCACATCTTTATGATTATGCTCAATGGCACGAATCATTTTTTTCATCAATACAGTTTTCCCCACTCGAGGAGGAGCAACAATCAAGCCTCTTTGCCCTTTACCTACGGGGGTCACTAAGTCGATAATACGCCCTGTAAGATCTTTTGGTTCTTCACCGGCAATTTCCATGTAAAGTCGATCTTCTGGGAATAAAGCGGTCAGTTTTTCAAAACGCACCCTTTCGCCAAGTTTTACAACTTCTTTTTCTTCAACATGAAGAATCTCGTTCATCACCAAATGCTTATCACCACCACGAGGCTGACGTAATTTGCCCGTCACTTCCAAGCCGGCATATAGGCCGTATTGGCGCATTATCTGCACAGGAATAAAAGGGTCACTATTTTGCGCCTGATAATGATTACACTGATTTCTTAAATAGCCATGTTGCTCTGGGGTTAATTCAATGATTCCTTTGCCAATGACTGGAGCTCCCCTACGTAATTGTTGTTTTATTATTTCAACAATCAGATTCTTGCGCGTCGCACTCCAATAATGACGAACAGTTTCTGCTTTAGCGATAGCTTGAAGCTCACTCGTACTCAAACGGTACAACTGTTCTTCGATATAAGTTGGATGATCAGGAGGCAACATTGGTTGCCTTACTGGTTTTTTATTTTTATTCCAACGGGAATGATTGCGTCCCCCTTTGCGAGGCGGATTAGCTGTCTTTTCAACAGGAGTGGTTTCTCTGTCATTCATAAGTGGCGTACATTGATCCCATCAGGAAGTTTACAGGTTTTAATATATTGGTAGAAATCATCATAAGAGCAGGTAGCATCATTCCTCATCAACATCCAGGCTGGTATAGTCTCATGGAGCTTATGAATTCCAGCTCGAAATGATTCAATGGCAAGGGCGCCATTAATAACAAGGTCTGCTTTAGAACCTTTTAAGAGCTCATTTTGACATGAATCTCTACTTTTCAACTCCCTTTCAGACCAGTTCCTTGTTTTTTTCACCCTTTCTAGACGAATTTCAAATGGCGTTTTCACAAAAAGGCTTGTAGAGCACACCTCATCAAAGCCTGCCTCAAATAATATGGCCGCTTCAAGAACAATCAAAGCATTTGAGCTGAGCTCAGCAATTTTTGTTATGATTCTTTTGTGAATGGCAGGGTGGCAAATGGCATTCAATTCATCGGCACGACCTGCAGGAAAAGCTCTATTTGCTAATAAGGCTCGGTCCACCACACCTTTTTTTACGACATCATCACCAAAGACGCCCTGCAATTGCTTTTGAATCTCTACTTCTTCTAAAATTTCATGGCCAAGTGCATCGGCAGAAATATATGCGGCTCCCAGCTGCTCCAGTTCGGAACACAAAAAAGATTTACCAGAGCCGGGCATACCAACGACTCCAAGAACAAAAGGCTTGGGCATGAAAACCTATGAAAGAGGTCCTCTCTTGGAGAGGACAGAACGACTATTAGTCAAATGTTTTCTGAATCACTTCTACGCTATAAGTTTCGATAACGTCATTTTCGCGAATATCTTCGCAGTTTTCTAAGCGAACACCGCACTCATAACGCTGCTCAACTCGTTTGACATCTTCTTTGAATCTGCGTAAAGCTTGAACTTTTCCAGTATAGACAACCACACCATCACGCACCAAACGTACAGGCATATTCCTTTCAGCAAAGCCACTTTTGACATAACAACCAGCAATATTACCAACATTGGAGATACGAAAGACCTGACGGACTTCAATCTCACCCACTTCGGTTTCGACTGAATCTGGCGCCAACATACCTTCAAGAGTATCACGTAACTCATCGAGAAGCTCATAAATAATGCTATATTTGCGAATTTCTACCCCTTCTTTGTCTGCCATGCGGCGAGACTTAGCATCGGAGGAAACACGGAAAGCAACCACGATAGATTCAGCTGCTTTTGCCAATAAAATATCAGATTCTGAAACAGCACCAATACCTTTATGGACAACATTTACTTTAACTTCATCGTTACCCAACTCTTCTAAGGATTGAGATAGAGCTTCCACAGAACCTTGAACGTCTGCTTTGATAACCACTTTTAACTCATTAATTTCCTTGCTGCCCAATTGGGTCATCAAGTTTTCCATTGTGAGTGTTTCTTTCGCTTTGAGTTGCTCATTACGATGAACAGCGGCACGCTCTTCAGCAAGCGATTTGGCTTTCTTAATATTAGGCATGACGTTGATCTGATCTCCAGGAACTGGACACTCAGACAAACCCATAATTTTGACAATTTTTGAAGGACCAGCGACTTTCACTTGTTTCTTGTTTTCGTCTTCCATGGTACGTAACCAGCCATGACCGCGACCACAAAGAATAGGATCACCTTTTTTCATTTTTCCTTTTTGAACAAGAATACTGGCCACAACACCTCGACCTGTTTCCATTTGTGCTTCAACAACAATACCTTCGCCCAATGCGTCAGGGTCGGCAGTCAGTTCTAGCATTTCAGTCTGAAGGTTAATCATCTCTAAGAGATCATCGATGCCTTCGCCTGTCTTAGCAGAAACAGGAACATATGGTGTGCTTCCGGACCATTCTTCAGGGATTAATTCTACCGCAGCCAATTGTTCTTTAATACGGCTTGGGTTTGCACCTTCAAGATCCATTTTGTTAATGGCAACAATAATAGGCACACCAGCTGATTTCGCGTGATTCACGGCTTCTTCCGTTTGCGGCATCATACCATCATCGGCAGCGACAACCAAAATTATGATATCAGTCACTTCCGCTCCTCGAGCTCTCATGGAAGTAAAAGCAGCGTGACCAGGAGTGTCTAAGAAAGACAGAAGTTGGCCATTCTTTTCAACTTGGTAACCACCAATATGTTGAGTAATACCGCCGGATTCACTTTCGGCCAGATTACTCTCACGAATTTTGTCTAAAAGAGATGTCTTACCATGATCCACGTGTCCCATAATTGTGATAACAGGAGGGCGAGGTTGAAGATTTTCATCTTGACCTTCATTTTTGATAATCTCTTTAATAACATCATTAACTTGTTTGGCTGTAACAACCTTAGCTTCAACTTTGAAGTTCACAGCAATCAATTCAGCCATCTCTTGCTCAATCATGTCTGTGATAGTCATGAAGTGACCTTGTGTCATCAAAAATTTAATCACATCAGTTGATTTGATGCCCATGGACTCAGAGAGGTCACGTATATTAGCAGGCACTGTAATCGTTGGTGTCAAATCCTTACTGACACCAATCCTTTCACCGTCACGCTCACGTTGTTTTTTAGGCAATTCGTGCCCATACACAAGCTGCATTCTTTGCAGTTTTGAACCTCTAGTCTCATGCTGAGTCTTCTTAGGAAGAGGCTGTGCTAAAATGCCACCATACTTGCTTGACCACTCAGTGCGGCTATCAAGTTTTTCTGCCTTACTGCGTTTTTTCTTTTTCTTGCTCGTAGCGGGAGTTGCTTTTGGCTTGGGTCCTTCAGACACAATACGGCCAACCACAAAACTATCTTCAGCGGAATCACCTTTGGAGGTAATTCGTCCTAAATCTTGTTGAACGACACCTGGAGCTCCTGGTGCTCTTTGAGCGGCAGCCCCTTCTTGCTGGGCTTGCCCTCCACCTTGCTTTTGCTTAGGTTCGGCTTTAGCTTGAGCCTCAGGCTGGTCACCCTCTGAATCTTGAGATGGCTGATCCTCAGTAACTGTTTCTTGAACTTCATCAGACACTTCTGGAGTTTCTTGAGAAGCTTGTTCCACATTTTCAACAACCTCAATTGCGCTAGGTGTTAAACTCTCTTCTGCTTGATCCTGTTGAGCACCTTCATTTAACACATAACCGCTTTCAGCGGAAGCATCAAATATCTCCTCAGCTTCAGACTCATAAGTTTTTTGATCAGGCACAGCGATAGTTGGCCTTGGCTTAGGAATAGCTTTCTTCTTTGCCCTCCTAACCTTTGGTTTTTGTCTCACTAAGCAAGGGTTATCCTCTTTCTTAGGGAAAGCTTTACGGATTTCTTTTTCCACTTTCTCCGGTACAAGAGAAAAAGCGGTATGAGCTATTAAACCCACCTCGTCTTTACGCTGAGACAGTTCCGCTAAGGAATAGTTCAGCTCACGGGCTATTTCGAACAAGCGCATATATTTTCAGTCTTTTTTGATGATACTTCTTTGGATTTTCTTACTTCAACTCTTCACTACTTTCTTCCTTAGGGGCGTCGCCGCCTAAGCTTTCACTGCTATTTTCCTTAGGGGCATCGCCTCCTAAGCTTTCACTACTACTTTCCTCAGGGGCAT
>JADGBV010000140.1 GCA_015231345.1 Planctomycetota bacterium | reverse complement strand
CTCGTTAACGGTCTTAAAAGAATATCTCTGTAATACTAACTTTTCAAATCTTGTTTTTTTGTGCAAAAAATAATTAGCCAGAGAGCCCACCGAGAACTTAGAGAAAAAGAGGAGTTATTTATGGATCGTTTTTTTTGAATATTTATGGGAAAGGTTTTCTAGAAACCTGACCCTCGCTATGGAAGATGACGATCTCCCTTTTTCTCTGAGTTCTCGGTGGGCTCTGTGGCTAAAAAAAATAATTATTCAGAATAGGTTCCGGGCAATGCCTGGTCTGTGATATCAGTCGCCTCTGTGGCAAAAAATACTCTCAAAGGCCACCAAAAGGGTGAGAAATGTGTGTCCTAATGCTTTTTTTAAGCTTGATTCGAACTGTTGTTGAAGCCGGCAATAAAAAAAATCAAAAAAAATGTTAGCTTTACGGCAGCTTAGGGAACTCTATAGTATAACCTTAATTTATCATGGCTGGACTTAAAGAAATATCACTAGAGTTTTTGCAAAAGCGGACGAGTTTGCAGACTTATTTGCACAGTCTCTTGGGGGATTCCCACTTGGTGGAAGACATGCTGCAAGAGACTTGGATGCGCCTAGCCGATGCCATCGAAAAAGAAAAAACAATCGAAGATACGGCCGCTTGGTGCCGGGGCACCGCAAGAAATCTTGTTCTGCATCACTGGCGAAAAGTGAAAAACGAAAAAGTCTTGGTGGACAGCGAGGTTTTAGACCTTATGGATCAGGCTTTTACGGAAAACCCTGATGTGGATCAACATGCCTTAGATCGTAGGGATGCTTTGCTGAAATGCCTGCAAAATCAACCCGAGCATTCTCAAAGAATATTGCAGCTCAAGTACGAAGAAAAGAAAAGTTTCGCACAAATTGCCCAAGTTCTTAATCGCCCCACGGCGACATTAATGGTCACAGCTTCAAGTTTGCGCAGGGCTTTAGCGATTTGCATTGAAAGACGCATGCAGGTGGAGGGGGTCTCATGAAAGATGTGGTGCAACTCATGTGGCTTTGGCACGAAGGGCAGCTGGATGCGGACTCCACTGCGGAACTGAAGCAAGTCTTGTCGACCCCCGAGGGACGTAAAGCTTGGGTTGAAGCCAATGCTTTTGAAGTTGAGTTGGGGGATGTTTTAAAACTAGCAGGTGTCAGCCAAAAAGATGAAAGCCTAGGCTTAGACTCTTCGTTATTTTCAGCTGCCAGCTCAGCCTCGCAATTGCCTTCATCTGCTGAATCAGGACCTCAACTACCTTTATCTGCCAGCTCCGCATCCCAGTCATCTTCAGTTTTGGCGATTCCGGCTCATGGCGCTCCGCAGAGGCAAAACTCAAATTCTTACCGAGCTTACCGCACGCTGTCTTGGGGTGCGGTGGCCGCTTTAGTCTTTTTGACGCTGATTTTCTTCTTTGCTGCTGATCCTCCTCCGGCCTTAAATTCTCGTATTGCTCATGTGAGTGAGCTCCAAGGGGAAGGCCTTTTACGAAGAGGTGAGATGCAAATGGCTCTTATTGAAGGGATGCCTCTCCGAGTTGGCGATGTGATCGCTTTGGAGCCGGAAGCTTTTGTGAGCTTCTCTTACCCCGATAAAACGCAGATTCATCTTGCTGGAGATTCCTCCCTTAAGCTTCAATCCCAAGGTGAGCAAAAATTCCTGGAACTTCAATATGGTCGCTTGTACGCGAATGTTTCAGCGCAAAAGGAGCCAATGGCTTTACGCTCTCCCCACGCAGGGATTCAGGTTTTGGGAACGGAATTTGTTTTTTCCGTTGGTGCGTCCAAATCAAAGCTTGATTTATGGGAAGGCAAGGTGAGTTATTACCGCTTAAAAGATGATTTGAAGTACGATCTTGTGGCTGGTGATAGCATAGATACGGATTCTTGGCAGATCTCTCAGTTGAAGAAGGAGAATCGCTATGAAGGTAAAGTTCTCGCTGTTAATCGTTCTCAGCTTCTTGTGCAAGGTGTGCAGGGTGTGGAGACTTTTTATGATGCGGGGGTCTACCCAGAAGCCATTCCTGGCTCTCAGATTAAAGGAGCTCGTGCAGGCATGAAAGTGGTTATACAATATCAGCATAAAGCTCGTAAAGAAATTAGTAGTTTTCGCATTCAGCCCCTTGATGAGGAATCAAATTGAAAAGAAAAATTATACACTCGTTTCATTATAAAGAGCGTGTTTTCTCGTTTACCCTAGTGGAATTGCTTGTGGTGATGAGTATGATTGTTGTGCTTTTGGGTATTGGGGTGCAGAGGATGACTCAGCTTAAGAGTGCGGCGGTGGGGGCGATTTCATCTTCTTCGATTCGGAGTTACGTGAAAGATTCGTGTGATAATATGAGACGATCAGGTGCTCCTGCTTTGATTAATGTGTATGTGAAAAAGGGGGAGAAGTATACTGATACTAAGGATGATAGTGTGACGGCAAGCAAACTGATGGCTTTTCCAGGTATGCCCGATGCAAAGATAAGTTACTCAGGGTTCACTTCTGATGGCTATATGAGTTTTGAGAATATGAGTACAGGTTCTGCTGGGTATATTGGAGATGGCATTGATAGTAACTCTGTAACCGTTAAGGCTCATCGTTTGGATACTGATACTTATCTAGCGGGGCATACTGAAGCTATGGTGAAGTGTGTCGCTGCTACAGCTGGGACTTATGATGTTATATTGAACTCCAATCAAGTATCCGTGGGCAGGAATTCTTTAAATCAATTGGTTGTGATTAATGGCACAACAGTTTCAGATAATATAGGGCCTGAATTGCTGCAGGGTGAATGGCATAAATTGGGAATAACTCTCATTACACCATCAGGTAATGGAAATAATATAATGACTGGTGCAATTGACGGTATCGATGCTTTTTGCATGATCTACCTTGATGATCAATTTGTTGATTATCATCTTATTGAAGATACGCAAGTTAATAGCAATACCTCTGAATTATCTATGACTTGGCAGACTAACGGTGCTGTTGTTGATGAAGTTTACGGCTATTCTTATCGAATAGGTTCCAGTCTCTCGACAGAGTCTAAGGATCTGCTTATCCTTGGTGGTCCTATTGGAACTAATAATCCTGATCTCGAAGAAGAACATGCTTTTTTTGGCGAATCTTTTATTGTCGTTCCCCCTAAGACATACCCCATTTCTTTTTGTATTTCTGAACAGGGGATATACGGGCTTAGGCATCACCTTTCCCTTGCTGTGACGATGGCCTTCAGTAACTTGGGGGTGGCGTTGGATGATTGGAATAATACGAATAAGGGTTATAAACTTTCTGATATAAGTCGTTTTGACGAAGACGGCGGGTATTTAATTATGCAGTACACCAATGACGGTGATAGAGATTATGACTCGGTAGAAGGAGATTCTGAAATTGCTTTTATCGACGTGAATTATGAACTACTAAAATATGAACGATTCAAGAATGGTAGCTCCTCATACCTTGGTATTCGCAATGCTGCAGGGGGGTTAGTAGGTAAGGATGAGAACAATAAAGATGATATTGGTATTTCTCGTTGTATGCATGGCTCCGGGTTTTTCAATACAAATTCCTTAATAGAGAAGTGGGGGAAAGAGGATTCTGATGTGAAACTTATCCCCGCTATGCCTATTGTGATTGGTTTTAACGGAGCTTTACGATGAAGCAAAGCAAATTTACGCTTATTGAGCTGATGGTGGCCATCACTTTGTTGGCGCTTATGGCACGCGTACTGACTTATTCTTATACACAAACATTCGAAATTGCCATGACACAATCTGGTGGTTTTGAAACCATGAGTAATGGTCGTGCCATAGTTGATACAGTCGAGGAGGATATTATGAATGGTTTTTTTCGATTAAGCTCTGCTGCTACTGATGAATTGGGATTTCGATATATTGAAGACTATGATGATAATAATGATATATTGATGTTTTCCCGTAAACCAAAAGTTATATTTGACTATTCGAAGACATCAGCGCCAGAAGGTTTGGCCGGGCTGGAATATGTTGCGTATATCCTGTATGATTTGGAAGGTGATGGGTACCAAACGCTCGCTCGATTTACAGGTGGTGCAACTGAAGAATTTGTGAATACAAATACTGAGGATGAATTTGGGAAGGTGATGTATCGTATGGGACTTGACGATGAAAAGGTTTTGGATAAGGATATAGATAATGAGCTTTTTATAGAAAAAGTTGTGGCCGAAAATATTGTGGATTTTTCTATATTACTCTATGATGATATTGGTGATCCCAGGGATGTTGCTGATGGCTTTGTTGAGTGGCCTAATGAATATCGGCCCAGTTATGCTAGAATGACTGTCTCTATTGCTCCCATGCATGGAATTCATGCTTATCTTTATGGCAGCATAGATAGTATGAAAAAAGATGGCTTTAATGCCAATGTTTCTTATCAAGCTTTTTTTAATGTAGATGCTAAAGAACTAGTCGAATACGATGGAGCTAGTTTTACTCCACCTCCCGAAGGTGGCGATGAGCTCCTTGAATGTAGAACTTTTACTCGAATCATATCACTAAAATGAAAAAGCAATTTACCCTTGTAGAAATTCTCATGGCCATGGGCTTGTTTGCTGTGGCCGTCTCGTCATTGCTTGGCGTCATGGCCAGAAGCACTCAAATCTATGTGGATACGGCAGGTGCCAATAATACTCCTTATTTGCTGCGGGAATTAATGCTCGATATAGATATAGATCAAAAAACGCAGGCCACACCACTACAAAGCCCTAGTTACCCTTCTCTTTATTATCGTATTAATAAACAAGCTGGGACCATGGGGCTCAGTACCTATACGATAGAAATAGGCAATGACAGTGTTTTGGATAGTACTAGCTCTTTATACTTCGAGGCAGTTTATGTCGCACGATAAGAAAAAACAACTTTTTATGCTTCAAAGATTCTCTAAGATTCACGGTGAATCGGGCTTTGCTCTTGTTATGACAGTGGCTGTTCTCATGGGTATTCTGGCTATTGTTGTGCCTCTGGTTAGAATCAACCGGGCCAACTTTGCGAGTTCACGTGAATATGACAATCAGTATCGCTTAGCTCCTTTAAAGAAGAGTGCTCTGGCCATTGCTGATAGTTACTTGCGAAGCAAGGCGTTAGCGAATTATTCAACTTTCATGAAAAACTCAATGGTCCCTGGGGGCATGAATATTCCGGTGGAAATGTATTCGGTAACTGATATTACGGATTTAACAAGTACGACTGTAAATGTGTCTCCATCTGCTATGCTTAGATTGTTTTTTACATTTGCAACAAATAGAATCGATGATGGTAATGGCATTATATATCTAGATACTTTGACTGCATTGCCATATGCTTTAGAGACAGATACTACCGTAGATGGTTTTCCCGTTGGAGATGCAGATCTTGCGGCAGCTGGATATACATTGAGTGATGATTTTTTGCTAGTGATTAACAATGAATTAATGTATTATGATGGAGCGGATAAAATTTTTCGTGGGGAAGGAGGAGTTCTTACAGAGCATTTAGTTGACTCCCCTGTTTTTTTGATGCCACAGAAGGTTCAGGCTTCTGGTGATCCTCGTGGATTCTTGAAAATGGGGACAGAGTGGATGAAGGTAACAGCTATCAATATGGGTGCTTCCACTTTTACAGTCACTAGATCTTTTGGTGGTACTGGTACCACTCATTCAAATGGGGGGCTAATTGAATATTATCCTTGCTATCTTGGTTCATCCAAGAGTGATGTGGGGAATAATAACTTTTCTAAATCTGAGCTATCAGCCTTTATACGTTGCGAATTTGTCGACGAGAGGTCAAAGATTAATGCGAATAGTTCTGCCGATATTCTTGGGTTTACTAGTCCTGGAGATAAATGGAGTACGCTTGACGCTTTTGCTCTTGCTGATAGTGACGAAACTCGCCGTCACAAAAAGGATCTGACGGTGTATTCTTTCCCTAATATTGTGGCAGGTGATGGTTTTGATACAACCCTACGTCACCCAGTTAATTTCAATACGGCTTCAGTATTTGTTATGTCAAAGGTTCTCAATGCAATGGGCATAACTACCGCTGGTTTGGCTGAAAAAATTGAGCTTTATCGAAGTGATGATATAAATGATCCAGTGATTGAGTATATTGTAGATTCTAATCCTTTTGATGGCTATGATAGTTCAGCAGGTAAGTATTACGCCAGTGCGCAGCATGAGTTTTTGGCTTTGATGAAGGAAGAGATTTCTGCACCTCAATATAGAGAGCTTATGGATGTCGTATTTGGAGATGGGGACTTTGACCCATGCCCCATTGTTTTTGAAATGGGTTCGGTTGTTACGATGAAGGGTCTAGCGGGTGTTAAGTCGACAACAAGTGCTACAGCATCTGTCGTAGACGATTTCTCAGTGGTTTATATGGCAGGGCCAGATGTGAATGAGGTTAGTGGATCAATTATTCTCGATGATTTTCATGGTTGGAATCCTAGTCACAGCATAATGAACGGTTTGGTTTCTGGTCCGCGAGAATTATCTGCTAATATGACTTCAACTTCAAATACTTTGATGGTTGCCGCTGATCGTAAGCCTAACAAGACTGATAAGTTCAGTCATGTTATTGCTGATCATTCCATTGTGGGTTCAGCAGTGGGGCTGATTGGTGGGAATAGCATAATTCATCTTGCGCTTTCTGGAAACACAAGTGATAATGTTATCTATAATATAATAGATACAGCTAAGAGTGATCCTTTGTTGGATTACGAAAAGGGTACTCCTATTGGTTTTGGTCTGCGACCGATAGCTTGGAAACGGTTGGTTACCGGCTATATTTCTGAACCTGCTGTCATTAATGGAGGTGCACTGCCCCCCGACGGTGTGAAAATTGTAGGTAATGAATATGATTTTATAGAGGAAGATGCGGCTGTGGATAAAAAACCACTTCTTCTCATTAATAATATAAATGGCAATAAAGAAGAATTCGCTGTTATGGAATATGAGGAAGTGCCGGCTACGGGTAATCTTATACTTGGTAATTATCAGTATGGTAACGTGTCGGCGAATCCATTTACCATAAATTCAGGGGTAGATACGACAGTAGCTATGCTAGGGGTTTATGGCGATATTTTTCACTCCACCGAATCAACAACATATGAAACTACCATTCGAGGCGATGGAATTAAGATTACAGGTTACGAAATCGTCACAGGTCAAACTCTAACAGGCAATAAAAGCTATGATGTGACATTTGATAATAAAGCTGATCTAGATGCTTTGATTGCAGCTGCTACACCTAATGTTGATTTTACGCTTAAATTTACCTTCGAAAATGGTGCGGGTCCTGCCTTCGATGGAACTTACCCAACCCTCGCTCCTTGCCCTCAGCTTTTAAGAATCATTATTAATTATAAAGTGGAGGATATGGGGGCAAGCACAGTAATTGCTGATAGCGAGCTTGAGATTCTTGATTATAAAGATTAGCGGTTACAATACTCTCAGCTCCCCCAAATATCAGAAATAATAATGCTAAAACGACTTAACCCAATGACTATGGTCGAAATCCTAGTGGTTTTAACTCTGATCGCCATTTTATCAGGATTGTTAATGTCGGGGCTGGGTACAGTAACAGATAAAGGCGCTGCTGTGGATACGAAAAAACGGATTTTTGATATACAGGCAGCATTAAATAAATATTATATTTCGAATAGTTCGTATCCATCATCTGGAACTTTATCATATAATGATTTAGCCCCTTTCGGAGATTTCCCAAAGGATTCATATAATGCATCCAATATTTTTATTGATGGGTACGAGCAACCCATTGGTTATTTTTTGCCACCTTATAGCTCTCCAGCCAAGACCAATGTCAATATGAAGTCTTACCAGCTTATCAGTAAAGGTGCTGACGGAAAATATGGAAATGACGACGATATAACTAATTTTTAATATAGACTTCCATGACTCATAAATCACTCCAAAAGAATCATTCCTTCACCATCGTAGAAATCTTGGTGGCAGTGACGATCATAGCCATACTAGCTGGTATTTATATCAGTATCAATGTGAGTACGAGGCAAGAAAAAGCCTTAACAACGGCATTGCTCCTAAAACTAGAATTGGCTTTGGAAGAATATAAAAATGTCAATGGAGGGTATCCTACTCCAGATATGACTGGAACTTATCCTAGACTTAAAATTACCTGGCTGCAAGGTCATGGTGACTTTAGTCCCGATGATATTAATCCAGAGAACGGAAGTTTGTTCTTTAGTGATTATTTTACTGAAAAAAACGGTACCCCGAAAGAACTTCGCTATGTTCCTTATAATCTTTATTATGACAACAATTATAAAAATTATGTTGAATTAGGCGTAAATATGAAGTCTTTTCAAATTATTTCCGCCGGCCCAGATGGGGATTTTGGAAAAGATAGTGATAATGTTGTGAATTATTGAATTATTGATGTATTACCTTCCCCATTCAAATAAATAACTTCATAATCTTACTTTCTACCCACCCCTAAGCCCACTATTCTTCACTCTCTGCCATGTTCAGCCTAAAAAAGAGACGAAGACTTGCTTCCTTCACCATCGTAGAAATCTTAGTGGCCATAACAATTATCGCCATACTAGCAGGAATCTACATTAGCATTAATCCCCCTGTAACCACCGAAAAAGCTCTTACGAACTCTTTACTGCTAAAGTTAGATCTCGCTTTGGAAAATTATAAGCAAGCAAACGGAGAGTACCCAGCCCCAGCAGATAGCAGCAACCTCTATTTGAAAATTAGCGATATCGTCAATCATGGTAATTTTGGTCCAGAGGATATCAACCCAGAGGGCGGAAGTTCTTATTTCTGTGATTATTTTATTGATGAAGGGAATAACGATAAAACGAAAGAACTTCGCTATGTGCCAAACACACTCTACTACAATTCCCCTTATTCTTCCAAAGCCAATTCTAGTTTTAGGAGCAATGCCGTTGTTAAGGCTTTTTCTTGCCTCGTACTCACATTGA
>JADGBV010000013.1 GCA_015231345.1 Planctomycetota bacterium | reverse complement strand
GACAAGTTGATGTAAAAATAAATTTAAAGTAGTATAATATTAAAATAATTGTATAAATAAAAGAGGGGGGGGATTTTTTTTAGTGGGGGGGATTTTTTTCTCTTCGAGAAGACGGTTCCCTTAAATTCTCATCTGATAGCCTGACGGCTATAGGTAAATGTATTAAAGATAATATTAAATATATAGACGGGAGTGGCAGTATTGAAAGTAGACTACTTGCATTTGTGCTTAGTGCTTGTAACCAACACTGAGAAGTAAAATGCTCCGTCTAAATTATCCAGATTCAGCAAATGACTTCCGAACCAGAAAAATACGATAGTGGAGCATTTCCAGAGCTCTATTTGTCTGACCCCAAAAAGCTTGAATCTAGGCTTGCTAAGGAAATCACCTGTTTCGAGAACATTTCACATTATACTATTAAGGAAATACTCGATGAGTTGGAATTTAGAGTATCTCAACATACGGAGCTTCTAGAAGAAAGATCACTAAAGGGTCCTCTTCTGAAACAAACCTCTTTGAGCAGGCCTGGAAACACGATTACCATAAAAGACCTATATTCGATTTTTGGGCCACTATCTGAGACTTGGCCATTAAGGATCTACGCCTACAAGATGGTTATGGAACACATTGAATCCAAAGAGATACCATTGGATGACATGGACAAAAATCGCATCCGATGTATCTTTTTCACTACCCTCCAGTTAGCCTGCCAGTATCTTCCAGATTTCTATGCCAAAAACTTGATGCTAAGAGAGATTGCTAGGTCTCTAGTTCATGAATTGGATTTATATAACATCAGCCCTTTTCCATGTGGTAACAGCGACCGCGGTTTCTTTGAAGGAGTGAACTCTATTATTTGGGAGTCGGTGAAAAGTGAGTCTAAAACTATCAACACAGGGAAACTGAAATGTGTTAAAGTGGTGACCTGGCGTGATGGGTCAACAGAACACCGACATCTTCCCCGCAATCTATTTGAGGTATACCTAAAAGAAAGATTTGTTGGTAAAAAACTTACTGAACTCAGGCGAAATGAAAGTGAACGGCTGCTCTTAAATTTCATGGACAGCATCTCTAAGGGGCTTGGTGTCGATGTTATCTGTATCGACAAATCGGCTAACGAGCACACTCCTCAGAATTACTTTTCCCAGACCGCTAAATACTACAATGATTATAATGGAAAGACGACAATGGTTCTTGACAAGGAGAGTAAATCCCCCGCAGACGATGTTGTATTATGTCAAGATAAGGTATCTATGACTGAGAAATCTAAGGATATGTTTACGAGTAGAAAAGTCGCTAGCTGTAAAATACAGCCGGCTATTCTGTCCTATGTAACGATGATGATAGAGGGGAATGATATCAGCTGTAATGAGAGCCACCGAAACTTTGCATCCTTAAAATCGACCTTTTATGATTTCGACAAAGAAATTAAAAGAGCAGGACTTTTAAATATATTCAGTAATGAATCCTCGCCTACAAATATGAGATTAGACGAATCCTTATCTATCATGCTCGTAACCCTATAACAATTCCCCAGCCAACCTACTGTGAGTTGGTTAATAAATCCCAACGGATTTTAATTCCCAACTGAGGATTCTAAACGGGCAGGATAATTAAGGCTTCTTAGTTATTTTGGAGCTTTTATCATGCTCAATCAAAGCAGATCGTTCTCTATTGGGACCGTCACATCTATGCTAGGCCTTTCGGCTAGCACCATCCGTAGGTACGAACGAGAAGGTCGTTTGTCGTTCGTACCAAACCGTCGACCAAATGGTCAACGTGAATATTCAGAACAACAGGTTCTGGAGATCCAAGAGCTCAGTAAGTCTCTTAGAAGAAAGTCCCAGTCCAACACCATCATCATGAATAAGGAGTATAAATAATGAGCACTCAAGACGAAGTACCAAGAGTCTCTGGCCAAAGTTTACCTAAAGAACCTAAACTCACAGAAACTGATTCTAAGTTCGGGACTAACAGCAGTCAATCTGATTCAAAGCCTAAGAAGAAGTTTGACTTAAGCCAAATCAAAGCAAAAACTGGCCATGGAGCCATGGCTACTGTTGAACAGATGGTTTACCATGTTTCACGACCAAGCAAGAATGACTTTTTTTATGTGAATAAAGATACCTCACTTCGTATAGCTGTAAACCTAATCGAAGACAAAGAAAATAATGAAAATTACTTGGTTATGCCTGATGTAGCTTCTCAGTTACCAGGGGACTATGTAGTGAAGATCTTAGTCATGGTTATCACCAGGGGTGGCTCAGTTGTGCTATGGCCTATCAAAGCCCCAAGTGATGAAGGGAAATTAGATTCCTGGAATGAGTCTGCCATGAATATTGTTGATGAACATGCTGGAAAATGGATTCGACTAAGGCCGAATATGTCTTTAAAGGCCTATGACTGCGTCATAGCAAAAGGTGAAATAGCTAGCCCGGAGTGGCCTGATATTAGTTATGATGAAGTTATAGAAAAAGCATTCAAGGGGAAAATAATTGATGATTTAGATCACCCAATGCTTAAAAATCTAAGAGGTGAACTGTGAGCAGTCAATGTTTACAGTCAAGTTCAATGAGTGCTCTCCAGGAATCTGGAGGTATTCAATTTTTTAATCGTACTCAAAGAAGAAAAATCACTAGGTTTCTTAAAAAGTATAATTTCCATGCTGATAATATTTATGTCATAGATTACGAGTTTAAACCAGACGGGAATGGTAATCCACGGGTCGTCTGTCTTGTAGTATATGAATTACTTTCAGGTAATGTCTATAGATACTGGTCATGTGAATTATATCAAATGACTTCCCCACCATTTAAAATCGGTGACAATGACATTACGATAGCTTATTTTGCATCAGCAGAAATGGGGTGCCATTTGGCTCTTAACTGGCCCTTCCCAGCTAATTTAATAGATCTTTATGTTGAGTTTTCCAATATTACCAACGGACTAGAAAGACCACACGGCAAAGGACTAATAGGAGCATTACAGTACTTCGGTATTATTTCTATGGAGAATTGTGAGAAGAAAGATATGAGAGATCTTATCTTACACACTGAGGAACACAGTCATCTAGAGCGAAAAATGATTTTGGACTACTGTGAGGTTGATGTCATATCGACAGCTAAATTATTCTTAGCAATGCTTGAGTACATTGATTTATACAGATCAATGCACCGTGGTAACTACATGAAATCTAGTTCAATCATGGAATACAACGGAGTACCTGTTGATGCTGAAATGTTAAATCTCTTTTTATGTCACCGTGACACCATTAAGCTTGAGCTCATTGAAAAGGTTGACCGAGAGTATGGCGTTTACCAAGAAGGTGTTTTCAAAACGAATAAGTTTCTCGAGTATTTAGTCGCCCATGGCTATGAGTGGCCATTTACAATGTCTGGAATACCAAAGCTTGATGATAACACATTTAAGGAAATGGTAAAAACATACCCTCAGTTAAATGATTTACGTCAACTAAGATCAATGCTTTCGAGCCTCCAGTCAATTTCAATTTTTATAGGCAATGACGGAAGGAGCCGAACTATCCTATCACCCTTTGCCTCTAAATCTAGCAGAAACCAACCTTCAAATTCAAAGTTTATTTTTGGTATGGCTAAAATCTTTCGATGTTTCTTAAAACCAAGTTTTGGCACAGCACTGGCTTATCCTGATTATTGCCAACAAGAGTTTGGGATTGCAGCAGCTTTCTCTGGTGACCAAAACATGATGGATGCATATAAGGATAGTGATCCGTATTTATGGTTTGCTATTAAAGCTGGTCAGGCTCCACTGAATGCTACGAAAGATTCCCATAAAGAAATCCGTAAGAAATTTAAGGCAACAAGCTTGGGGGTACTTTTTTGTATGGAAGCTCACGGTCTTGCTAGAAGACTCGGAATTCACTACTATGAAGCGAAAGAACTCATTGCTATGCATAAATCTGTATTTAAACAATTTTGGAAATGGAGTGAAAACAATCTAAATCGGGCTCTTTTAACTAGAAAGTTGGAAACTGTATTTGGTTGGAATATCCATGTTCCTAACGAAGACTATAACCCAAGGACTTATAGAAACTTTCCTATGCAAGGAAATGGGGCAGAGATGCTCAGGCTAGCTTGCCAGTATATCATAGAATCGGGTGTGAAGTTATGTGCGCCTATACACGATGCCGTTTTGATAGAAGCGCCTATTAATGAGATCGATGATGTCATTGCGAAAACACAAAAGGCCATGCTTAAGGCTAGCAAAGTTATTTTGGACGGGTTTGAGTTGAAAACGGATGTGGAAGTTATTAGGTATCCAGATCGTTATATTCCAGAAGGTGCTGAAGAAATTTGGTCCTTTGTTGAAGAGAAACTCATACATCTACAGGGAGTCAAAAATGTCTAAATATTCTACCAATAAAAATGTACTACCTAAAGTCAAACATCAGGCTCAAATCATCGACTGGATTGATGGCAAGTTTATACGTGGCCCTCTGCCAATGGACTGGTTTTCAAAAGCTAAATCCCTTGGTGGGTCTTGTGTATCAGTAGGTATATGTCTCTGGCATTTCAAGGGTATGGCTAGGGGGCCTGTCTTTCACGCCGGTCTATCTCAACTCTGCCTTGCGCAAGAGTCTACCGACTCTGTCCGCAGGGCCTTAAAGTTACTGGAAAGCTACAGTCTCATTGAAATTATTCGCAAGCCAGGCTGTAAACACCGGTTTCGAATTAATCGTATTAAAAAATCTAAACAAACTCATAAGGAGAACACATGAACCCATTTTATAATTTTGACCGATGGACAGTATTGCCTTTTACTAAACACAAAGGAAAAACTCTTCCTCAAGTTGCTTTTAAGGATCCCTCTTTCATTTACTGGGCTGACGAAGAGGGGGTTTTCAATAAGGAACCTTTGAAAAGTCAATTTAAAGAGGTATACCACAAGCTTTGTCGCATACGTATTCCAAAGAATAGAGACTATGTAAGTGTTAGATACTGTTTAGGCTTTAACGGAAAATTTGCATATTTTCGGTTATGTAAAGAGGAAGAATGTTATTACAAAGACCGGTTTACCTATGATAATATAATCGACTGTTCATTTCCTTACCAAATAGACTCAAGTGATAAAGGAGGTTGTCGTCATTTTATGCAATGTATTAAAAACCTCTTTATTGGGAGTGACTCAAGATTAACAAGAAAAACATGTGAAAAATTCTTCGATGGAGATTATTTTTATGAGTAGTAATATTATAGGTACTCAAACTATTACATTGAGAGAAGCAGAGCAGTTAACAGGCTATAAACCTGGGTATCTTAAACGTGTATTCGCAGAAAATGGTCTATGTAAATTAGGAAAGAAAGCAATATATTTGAAGGAGGAAGTTTTTGCTTTTCTCAAATGTCGAAGCCGAGTAAAGGCAGAAAGCAGTGGCCAGAGAGTCAACAGAATCTTTATCTCAGAGCGTATCCGCAAAGAATGGAGAAGTGAGCTTCAACGAAGATAACTCCACTCCTTTTTTAAGGAGAACATATGGATCCCAGATTTAATAAGGTAAGAAAACGGTGGTACGCCACTCATGGGTCAGGCTCTGTCAGGCAGGAAAAATACTTCAAAACTAAGAAGGAGGCTGTTTTATGGCTTGCTTCAAAAACCACCGCTTCTGGGGAATTAACTCAACCTGATTATCCAATTAAGGAACTGGCAAAACAGTACCTCGAAAGCCTGTCAGAAAGAAGTTTGAGTCACACCCGTGATGTAAAACTCTGTATCGAGGAAATCATTGATACTTTCAATCTTTCGACTCTAAGAGATGTCACACCACAGGTTGGGGAGCAGATTAAGTCCCATTATAGAGATTTGGTTTCGCCAAGCAGAATCAACAAGAAAGTCGGGTTCCTTAAATCATTGATGAATTATGCCTGCAAAGTCGGCTATATTGCGTTAAACCCTCTCAGAAACATCGACAAGGTTCCTGTCAGGCATAAGGAAAAACGTGCTCTATTATCCTGGGAAATCGAGGAAATTCTCACTGTCGCCAACGAGGTTGATCCTGGTATGCATAAAATTCTGATAATGCTCTTCAATACGGGCATGAGAAGAAACGAGGCTATCACTCTTGAATGGGAAAATATAGATTTTACTAAAAGTATGGTCAGAATCTACGATAAGCCTCATGTGGTTATTCAGGGAGAGCCCTTCAGATGCAAACGAGAATCCAGAAGAGTTATCCCTCTGAAAGCAGTCGTAACAGATATGCTTGCAGAAAAGGACAAAAACACGAGATGGATTTTTCAGAACTCGGAGGGAAACCACATGTACAACAACTTTTATCGCCGGTTCAAGAAGATACTGGCTCAAACAAGTATCCAGCGTCAGGAGGAAGTTAGCATTCACACAACTAGGCACACTTGGATTTCACAAATGCTACACAGTGGAGTGCCATTGAAAGTTGTTTCCGTCTTGGCAGGTCACCGAAACCTAACGACAACCCAAAAATACGCTCACCTAGTCGGGGATGCCGAGAGCCTTCACCTAAACATTAACAGAATGCCTGATTTTGGTGGATGCGACAAAATGCGACAGAAGGATGCTGAGCAAGTTGCTAAGAAATGAAAAAAGCCTCATATCTATCTAAGATATAAGGCTTTATTTAATAGCGGCTCAGGGACTCGAACCCCGGACACCTGGATTATGATTCCAGTGCTCTAACCAACTGAGCTAAGCCGCCAACATGTACGAAAAAGCAGTTTATTGGTCACTTAGCTTTGACAACTGGGTCCCAATTAAGGCAAATATACGCCTTTACCACCATGAAAATAGGCTAATGTGAGGACTAGTTCCTCCTAATGATTTAAAATTTGGAAATTCAGCATTGAGAAAAACTTATGCAGAATCGTAATACTCAAGACTGGTTTGTGTATATGTTACGCTGCGCAGACGATTCAATTTATACAGGAATCAGCACTGATGTCGACAGACGGATTGAGGAGCATAACGGCAAGGGCAAGAAGGGAGCTAAAGCACTGAAGGGCAAAAGGCCCGTAAAGTTAGCCTGGAAGTCAGAAAAACTCAGTAGTCGAGGCGAAGCGTCGAAGCTAGAGTATGCTTTGAAAAAACTCAGAAAAACGGAAAAAGAAAGAATCGTTCAAGGGGTAGGCCCCATTCCATTCAAGAAGCAGTCATAGGTTTACAAGGCATCTGATGCCTTCGTAATATTTTCGCGGTACCTCTACTGTATTTTCGGAATCTCTCTGCTGTATATTCGTAACGCTTCAGTAATACTTATCTTGTTGCAGCATTATTTGCCGTACCTTTCGCAGCCAAAACTTCAGCATAATGATCTAAAGCTGATTCATTTGGCAGTATGATTCTCAAATTATCTTTCGTGCTTACTGCAACAACTTCTGGCCCTGTTGGGCATTTTTTACGCCACGATTGATCACCACTTTGCGACCTTGTTCCTTGCCGGCATCCAAACTTTCCTTCTTCAGCGCCATGGAAGATGAACGCATGGAACGGGTGCGGGGGTGACGTTTGCGGAAATATTGATCCAGCAATGGGTCGCCAAGCCAAATGAGGCCATGTTCTTGGCATTTTCTTCTTTCCTCGTCTAATTTTTCATAAAAGCCCAAAAGAAGACCGTAGATGTAATTGCCACGGTGCGCCTTGGGGTTTTGCTTCTTATAATTCTTCCAATGACTCTCTGCGACGTTGAGGAGGTAAGAATAGATATAATCGGCTATTTCTACATTTTCTTTGAGGCCGCAAATTTCCAGCACTCGGCCCCACTTTGCTTTCTTAACCGAGTAGCTCATGACCCAAATGGCCTCAATGAAAAAGAAAGTCCCTAATATATTAGCCAGCATTTTTTGGGCTAAACTCACACGCCCTGTTTCGCCTAAATGAAGATAAACGAGCTGCTGTTTTTCTGCAAGGGCACTATGATCGAGGTTCCATTTGAGCATCAACTCATTTGCCTTATTCATGGCTGTTTCGGCTTCATTTAAATTAGAGCTTTGAGCCAAACTCAATAGTTTTCTGATTTTATCGAGTATTAAGGTATTCGCCTGAGGAGCGGAGCTTTCCCCGCTCAGGCCCACTTCCTCGTGGCTTTCGATGGAAAATTTTTGGCTCATAGCTTGAAAGACAGGGCCGTGAGGCTGAGTACTATCCAAACCCATACTTTCATCGATAAATTGGTGGAGCATCTCATGCTTGAGTACTACTAAAATTTTAAACCATGCTTCTTCTTGAAGTAGTTGTCGCGAAAAACTAATCAGGCGTTTTTGCTTATCCCAATAACCTAAGCGCGATGAGCCTTCATGGCATTGCATAGTGGGCGCTTTTAGGCTTCTTCCGAAAAGATGACGATTAAAGTGATTCCACTGCGCCATTAACTCGACCAGGGCGAGGTGTTCGTATTCGTAAATTTCTTGATTCATAAGGCAGCCAAACGCTCTCCGAGGAGGGTATTGCGATTGATGGAGCTTGGCCTCTCCAAAACCGACTCTAAATATTCCATTTTACCTATCCAAATGCAGAGTCTCTTGGCTCGAGTTAGTGCGGTATACAGAAGTTCTAAACTCAGCATATTCCTATGCCCTTCATAAATAGGCATTATCACAATAGGGTATTCACTTCCCTGAGATTTATGCACAGTGCAGGCATAGGCTAAGGCGATATCGTTAAGTGTTTCCATAGGGTATACGAGTTCTTTATCACCAAAGGTCATGAGTAAGCCTTCATTACTTTTATCTTTTACGCGACCTAAGTCACCATTATAAAGTTCGGCATCATAATTATTCACGAGTTGTAAGATACGATCACCCTCACGTAAACTTCTTTCGCCCTCTAAAAGGATACGACCTTCAGGGTTAAGGAGTTTTTGCAAAAAACTATTTAAGGCAAGAGTTCCCAGAGGACCTTTCCTCATAGGACTTAATACCTGAGTATTGAAGGCCTCGTTTTTACCAAACCTGGCAGGTATGCGTTCTGTCAGCAAACGCTTCATGATATTTAATGTTTGCTCACTATCACGAGATTCGACAAAGTAGAAGTCATTGAGTTTCTTTTCGGGGCCCATATGCGGTAATTTCCCCTTGATGATGCGGTGACTATTATGAACCAACAAACTACCACTGGCCTGGCGAAAGACCTCTTTTAAAGTGGCTATATTGACTTTCCCAGATTGAATGAGGTCGCCTAAAACTCGACCTGGACCAACACTGGGAAGTTGATCCTGATCGCCAACGAGTATGACCTGGCTTCTGGGTGGAAGAGCGATTAGAAAGGCATAAAATAAATGAATATCCACCATGGAGAATTCATCAATGATAAAAACTCGCCCCGCTAAAGGGAAATTTTCATTATGAGCAAACTCTTCTTCACCATCGGGACGATATTTCAAAAGACGATGAAGAGTGGATGCACTTCGACCTGTGGCATCTTCCATTCTTTGTGCCGCTCTTCCAGTAGGAGCCGCTAAAATCGGTTCAAAGCCTTTGATCTCCATATACTTCACCAATACCTTAACAAGTGTTGTTTTACCCACTCCAGGGCCACCTGTTAAAATAGAGAAGCCAGTATTCAAAAGTTTAATCAAAGACGCCATTTGCGACTCAGCTAATTGTAAATCCTTGCTTTGAGACTGGGCTAAAGCGTAAGCATCATAAGGAATAACAGGAGGGCTAGCGCAGCGTTTTATCACTTCCTCGGCACACCTTTTCTCAAGTAAGTGAATTTGAGAGTGCTGCACAACATCATTAATTTTAACCAATTTCATATCGCGTAACAGATCAGTCAGTTCGCTCTGCACTTGATCGCCAGGAAGGCTTATAAGTTCTGCTGTTTTGGCAACCAATTCACTTTCAGACAAGTAGCAATGTCCTTCGTCTTGTGACTTATGAAGTATATAACTCAGACAACTCTGAATTCTTTCAGAACTATCCTTAGCTACACCTATGCGCAACGCCAGATGATCCGCTGTCACAAAACCAACACCATGAATATCTTCCACCATACTATAAGGATGATGCTGAATTTGTTCTAATGCTTTCTCTCCATAGGCTTTTTGGATTTTCAAGCCAAGATTAAAGCCAATGCCCTGTTCACTTAAAAAAAGCATCAGTTTTCTCGAAGAGTCCTTTTTAGCCCAGAAGCTTTTGATTTCGCCAAGCTTCTTCTTACCCATGCCTTTCACTTCAGACAAACGATGTATCTGATGATTCAGCACATCCAAAGTGTCTTCAGCAAAATGCTTAATGATTTTTTCAGCGAAAACCGGCCCAACTCCTTTTATCATACCGCTACCCAAATACCTTTGTAATCCGTCCAAGGTGTTGGGGAGTTGAATTTTACATTGGTTAATATTAAACTGAGTCCCAAAGCGCTGATGATTCACCCAATTGCCTTGAAGCTCCAGATGCTCACCCACATCCACTTCACCAATTTGTCCACATGCTGTAAAACTGCGCCCTCCACCATCGGGCTCGACCCTCACCACTCGGTAGCCATTATCTTCCCGGTAGAAGATAGAATCGACAACCATCCCCTGGATTTTCTCTAAACCGGAATGCTCGGGAGGGTGCAAATAAATAGCTAAGTCTTGAAGTGATAATTTATGTGGCAATATACCAACATGAAAGCAGTTGCAAAAGCATCTACCTGGACAAGGCAATTCAAGGCTTTTTTGCTGGAGTGCACGGAGATTGCCCTGCCTCATCTTTGTGTTCACTGTGAAGAAGAAGGGGTCAAAAGCGAAAACCCTGCTTTATGCCCAAAATGCATCCAAGTCTTCTGGCAAATGCCTCGCTGTAGAAGATGCGATGCCCCTTGCCATGAAAGCGAACTCAATAAACGCAGGTGCCAGCATTGCCGTCACATCTCGTATCCTTACCACTCATTTCAGTCCTTAGGCCCTTACAGTGGCTGGTTACGTCAGGCCATTTTAGATTATAAATTCCGCCATGATGAAATGGCATTACGCTACTTAATGAAATTAATGCAAACCTTTAAAGCCCCAGAAAAAGGAAGTGCACTCAGCTACATCCCTTCCCATAAGGAAAGGTTGCGCGAGCGAGGCACGAAAACCCAACATATGCTACCCTTGGTGCAAAGTTTGGCTAAAACTCATCAATTACCTATTGTGCAGTTATTAGAAAAGGGACATACCCCTAAAGCACAAGTCGACTTAAAAGGTGATGATCGACGCGATGCTGTCTCAGGGTCATTTTCTTTTATTTGCCCGGACTCCCTTCCTAAAAGCATCTATATTTATGATGATGTCTGGACCACAGGCTCGACCCTAAAAGAAGCCTGCCGAGTCCTTAAAGATGGCGGAATTGAGAAAATTTACGCTTTCACTCTAGCTTCACCCGCTTATTTGGAAAAGAATTCATTAAAATGATTGATGGGAATAAGAGGAAAACTATAATAAGAGCATGAAGTGCCATAAATATTTCCTGATCCTTGCCCTGCTTAATATGCCTGTTGCCGAGAGGACTTATGGGAGCGAAGGACAAGACTCTTATGAGTGGACTCTTGTCGGCGGAAAACTCATGTATTTACCCACTGAGGTCAAAGAACAAACTAAAAGCCAGCAGTCACCGAAGAAAACAACACCTGCAGACAAAATGTCTGAGACATATAAAAATCACCATCGCAAGTGGGTTATCCAAGATGGGAAAGTGCGTCAATTAGGCAAGGATGATCTCCCGCAGCAAGTGAACACTGGACCTGCGCTCGATACTCCTTTTCCTAAGGAAGTTTTTATTGACAAAGAAGAGGATAGAGCTAAACCACTGATTTTTGCCGATGGCGATATCAGAGCTTTAATTTTTAATGACCAGGGCTCCATCGAGAGAAAGCTTAAAGTACAGCGGCCCTTCAGCTACGACAAACAACTAGCGCAATCAAGTAGTGCAAAGCCTAAACTCACAACAGAAGAAATGAAGTATGAAGTCACTGGCTTTAAAGCTCGGAAGGCCCGTCTAGATAAGCTCAAAGCCAAATTAAAGCGCATGGAAGAGGATATTCTCAAGGAAAGTATCCCCACAAGAGAAGACCTTGTGGAATACCAAAACCTTGCCATTTTTTATAAGAAAGAATTAGAGAACTACAATAGCTCTGCAACAGCCTACAATAAAGATGCAGAAAAACTAAATGCAGCTAAGAAGAAAAAAACTTCTAAGAGCAGCAAGAAAAAGTAAGAAAACTCAGTTTTTTAAGGAATTATACTGATTGCGATACTGATTCCTTGTTTGCTCCACAAGTTTACGCTTGGTTTTTTTACCAGGAACGCCATCTACAACTAAACCATTATCCTTCTGAAAGTCTTTGATAGCGCGAATCGTGACTGGACCATGGGCGCCATCAATTTTCCCTTTGTAATAACCCAATTGCTTTAGAAGGTATTGCACATCTTTTTTATTTAAATTAGCATTCAACTGCCTTTGAGGAAGCTTTGTTTCCTCGACCCTTTTTATGGACTGACGTGGCATAACCCGCACAGGAGCTGGTTTTGGAATATTTAAAGCTGGAGTGGCAGCTTGCTTTGGCAACTCGAAAGGCTCCTGGCTAGGCCTAATTTTATTAGGGATTGTCTGAGCCGTAGCTTCCTGAAAATGTTTTGTGCTTCTTCTCTCCTGCACAACTTCGTTGGTCGTAAAAAATGTCTGACAGCCTGTTAGTGTCAGGAGCGTCAAAAACAAAGCACCCAGTGTGAATGACTGTTTAGGATTGATCCCTCTCATTGCATAACCTCTAAGATTCATTTATGGGCATACTATTTCACAATTCACTTTGTCCATATCTCCAAAGTGATCTTTTAAGGGCTCATCATACACCCTGACCAGCTTGAGCAAAGTCTAGCGCTCATACACTCAAGTCATGAGCATACGTTATACCGAAAGAATTTACCTCATCAGCCAAGAACACGAATATGAGTTGCAAGAGTACTTTGCTGCTCATGAGTTTTGTGATTTTTTTATTGAGAGCTTTAAGGACCAAAGTCCTGTACTTAAAATCTACCTTCCTGTGGACAGTGACGAACACGAATACCTCACATTCTTAGACTCATTAGAGCTAGAGTGCACCTCAAAGAAGGAAACCCTCGAACAAGATTGGCTCAAAGCCTGGCTCGATACCCTTGAAGCTTTTGAGCTTAGCCCTGGTGTTTGGGTAAACCCCTTTCCTGAAGAGAAACTAGAGAAGCCTGAAGCGGAACTTATTATGAATATTGTTCCTGGTACAGCCTTCGGAACGGGCCTCCATTCCACCACGCGCCTTGCCGCTTCTCTGATGGAGAAGCAGCAACTGCAGGGTAAAAGCCTACTGGATGTAGGATGCGGTACTGGTATCCTGGCTCTTTTGGGTCACTTTCGCGGCGCCCAAAATATTGTGGCCGTCGACGACGACACAATGGCCATCGTGAAAGCCAAAGAGACCTTTAAGCAAAACGGGGCACCGAACATCACGGCTTATGCTTCCGATTTACTCAAAGAAGTCCCGGCGCAAAAATTTGATATTGTCGTGGCCAATATTATCTGCGAAGTATTACTCCTATTACTCGCCGATGAAAAATTAAAAGTCATCGCCCCTCCCGGAACGCCTATTATTTTCTCCGGAATCAGCGATAAAAAGAAAGCGCAAATGGATAAAGCTTTAGCAGAAGCAGGAGTAGAACTCTTGAACCAAGGTCATGAAGGTGATTGGAATTCTTACGCCTTTAGCTTCAAAAACTAAAGTTGCTTAGCCAAAAAACGATTCAATCGTTTTTTTCACCCGAGGGTCTTTTTTTGCTTACCCGAGAATCTCTTTAAGAATACCCAGGTGATGAGTTTGGTGCAGAAACAAGAAATGCAGCCAATCCCGAGGTTTCAAATAGCCCAAAAAAGGGTGTTCCGCACCCTTCTGACAAACCAAAAAATCTTGTTCTCGACTCTCAAAAGCAGCTAATTGTTTTTGTAGCCTCGAGAAATTATTGCGGATTTTATTGATTTTAATCCCCTTTGGAATGGCAAAATCAGGAGACTGGGTTTCTCCTCTTGGGAAGTAGCCTAAAGAAAACAAGCGTTTGCCATCATCGTTCATACAAGCCGCTGTGTCTGAATCAAAAGCAGTTTCTATAAGTAAAGGAGTCGATTTCCCCGTTACGCTTAAGTGCTCCAAATGGGACAGAGCCGACCACTGAGATACGTCATTCTTTTCTTCGAGTCCGGAGGCATCACAAAGACCAATCAAACTCTCTACCTGAGATTGCAATTTTTGCAATAACTCAATAAAACTCATTTCAGCCATGGATTCACTATACTCACAATTTATTCTAATACTTTAAATAGGACTAGTCTAAGCGCAGGTTATCAGTCTAACTTGACACAATGAGTGCACCAACTCTTTAGCCATTCAAAGTCATTATCGTGTACTTGATAAGCCTTTAATATAAAATGCCAAGGGCGACTTAAAGCAGCACGCTTAGTAACTTCAGCCACAATTTCTTGCTGGTTTTTGTAGTTATCCTCAATGAGTTTCAAGATATGTTCCATTGCTTTTCTCATTTCTTTTAAGAAATGATCACAAGGAATTTTAGGGCCATCGTCCATTAAATCACTTACTTCAGGGTATAAGTCAGGCTTAGGGCCAAATTAAAATCTGGAGCTGCCGTACTCAAACCAATAGAAGTTTCAAAGTGACCAATCACCCCTCGTTTGAAACTACGACTCAAATGATAACCAACAGTGGTGATATCACTCGAAAAAGGATCAAGCGTATTGGACCTCAGTGGATTCGTAGCAAAGTTAAGCACTAATGATGAGGCATCACCTCGTAGAGGGTCAAGCATTTTACCAAAACCTAAGCTCGCCACTAACATGTCCTCAGAGTCATACTCTTGTTGACTACCAGCAAAGACATTCAAATGACCTGTTTTCACCATACTCAAACGCCCAGCCAAATGCCAGTCATTATGAGTATAATCGAAAGCTGTGCCTACTGAGTAATCACTATGCCCACTGGAAGTCAAATTATCAGTGCTTCCTGTGGCAAATTTCAACTGGATGCCTGGGCGAAAAATCAGTTTACCTACTTCAAAAAGGTTGGATAATTCAAATACCGTATCACCAAGAGCTAAACCCGTATCTTGATTCTTAAGAAATGTTGTGCCACCCGCAGCAGTTGGGTGGTCGATATCCAACTCAACTTCCGATTCATGCACTGAAAGATTGGTACGTAAGCCTACATGAAGCCTTTGCCATAAACGAGCAGAAAAGCCAAAACTCTGCTCCAGCAATTGACCATCAATTTTCATGCGATTATAATTTTTAATATAATTATTAGACTCATCTAGAATGCTAAAAGACGTATGGAAACTATAATTATTTCGAGGGTCAGTTTCATCCCATGAAAGTGAAGGAAGAAGATATAGTGATGTAAAACCCGATGCCTTAAATTTAGCAAATGGGAAAACTGGCTGGCGACTTAGCTCACGATTAATTTCACCCTGCAAAGGATTGAGTGCTAATTTTTTTCGAGGACGAGGAATCTGCACAGGGTTATTCTCATCTTCTGTCTGAGTTTTATAGCGACCTTTGTAATCAAGAAGAATAATAGGCTCTTTTCCTTTCTTTTTCTCTTCACGGATTTCTTTCGCTTTTTGCCGAGGCAACTCTTCACGAAATTGCCTTTCATTCACAACAGGGTCACGTGATTTTCTCGAATCCAGCACATCAACATTTAAACTTCGCTTAAGAGGGTTTAAATAATAAGTATTAACTGGGCCGTCTTTAAGGCGGGGCCTCAGTTCAACCACACCTTCGGCTTTAAGTTGTTGTATAATTTTATCCGAAGCTTTTTTGATAATCCAAGAGCTATGCCTCGCATTGACATGTGCTTTTTGATAAACATAAGTCTGATTATAAGTCTCACCAGCTGGGTGAGTGAAATTCACAATAATATTCTCTTCTTCCCTATCATTTAGAGAATGGGTAAAAATCATATGGATTTTAAAACAAGCTTTGCCTTCAGAGCTACTAAGAGTCTTGATGCTATAGTCATCAGCCATGCTCTCATTTAAAACAGTCTTCAGCCTCCGAGCAAAAGCAAAGCGCTCATTTCTCACCTCTATTGTCGGATGCAGGCTATTTAAACTTCTTGCATATGAATGAGGAAGAAAGCCTAGGAGCAGCAAAGCTGCCAAAATATAACTTTTCACAAATAGTCGCGGAAATAAAGTGAAAATCTTGAGTTAGACACTATAAAGAGTGGCTCAAACTGTAAAATTATTTATATGAACAAGAAGTTAGCTTTTGCCCTACTTTGCCTCATTTTGCTTACCCTCCAGGGGTGCATTTTTTGGCGTCTTTCTCGCCTGTTGGTGCTCATGAAAGAACCTCGGGAGAACCTACTCATTCTTGAAGAAAAGCCTGCTTTCAAAGCCCAGTTCAAACAGCCCATCGCATTATTAAGCGATCTTGAACTTATTTTAGGCCGCAAGGCGCAAAGAAATGAAGACCAGGGTTATTCTTTTATTTTTCAAAAGGAAAAAATCTCAGACCGCCTCCCTTGGCAATTTAATGTTTGGGTCGATAAACAAAATAGAGTCACCTCATTTCGCTTTCCCAAAAGGCTAACGAAAATTTTGGGTAATCATGTCCTTCTCGATGGAATCCGCGCCGTTGGTTACTGTGAAGTCTCCATTAATAAGAAGACTTTGTACTTGGAAATGAAAGAGAGGGTGAGTAGGGAGCAAATGCTCGAACTTCTTGGAGCACCGCAAAAACAAAAAGAAAATCATTACAATTTTGATTTCATAAGTGGTGAGTCAAAACTTCTTATTGAAATCAAATGTGACCATGATATTGAGTGGCTGCGCATGAGCTGCAACAACTACTCTTTAGACCTCAGCTTCAAAAAAAAGAAGATTGACTGAGTCCACATAAAGATTAAAGTCCTCACTCCCATGGAAAATGAAGAGAAATCACAATATCACGTTGAAGGCTACCAAACGCCTTATTCTGAAGAATTAAAGAAAGAATTCACCCGTTTCTATTACGGCTTGAACCATGAAATGGAACTCTTTACACTGACTCAGGAACAAATATTAAGCGCCAAACATATTTATGCTTTATATCACGAAGATCATATTGTTGGCATTGCAGGCATTAGGGGCTACTGGTTTTGCGGAATTTTCTTTATGGTTGTGCAGCAAAAGTATCAAGGCAAAGGACTTGGGCGAAAACTTATGGATACTTTACTCGACGAACTTCCCAAAAGCAAAATCCTTATGCTTACAGTTTTAAGAGGCAACATCAAAGCCCGACGTCTCTACAAGACAATGAATTTCAAAAGGTTACTAAGCTACAAGAGCACAGCAACCATGCTTTACCGAAACCCCATTGGCCGCCTATTACAGTACCCTATTGCAGCAGCCGTTCTGGTGAAAAGCGTCTTTTTCGGGTAATACTCGCTATTTATTATCTTGCTGAAGTGCTCTGGCTTTTTCAATCACTTCATGAGTTGAAGCTTGGTTCATCAGCGCACGCATATCGCTAACAGCCTTTTTCAAACCCACAAAAACAGAGCGAGAAATAATCGAGTGCCCGATATTAAGCTCTCTTATGCCTGGAAGCTGCAATATATCAAAAGTATTATGATAGTTTAAACCATGCCCTGCATGCAAACGAACACCATGATTATTGCACCAAAGAGCCGCATCCACCAATCGCTTTAATTCTTTCTCTTTTTCAGCATGGCTCTTGGCATTTGAGTAGGCGCCCGTATGCAATTCGACACAGCGACTGGATGTTTTTAGCACAGCTTGCAACTGGGTTAAATCGGGGTCAACAAAAAGACTTACACGAACGCTTTTTGCACGAAATTTTTCAGAAATCGCCGTAATTTCTTTTAAGTTCCTAATAACATCAAGGCCTGATTCTGTGGTTTGCTCCTCACGTCTTTCGGGCACAAGCGTCACTTGGTAAGGCTCAAGGGCTAAACCAAATTCGACAATATCTTCCGAGACCGACATCTCTAAATTAAGAGGAACACTGAGTCCTTCTTTAAGAAGTGTCACATCATTATCCAAGATATGACGTCGATCTTCCCTAAGGTGAACCGTGATGGAGTCGGCTCCACCAAGAACAGCACACTCTGCGGCAAAAAGAGGACTGGGTTCAATGCCGCCTCGAGCGTTTCTAAGGGTAGCTACGTGATCGATATTGACTCCTAAATGAATCATAACTCTTGCCTCTTTGCTTTTATGGATTGATAAACTGAGATATATTGTGATGTTTCCCTAACATCATGCACCCTAAGGTAACGAACACCTGCATCCAAAGCTAAACTCAAAGGAGCCAAAGATCCCGATAAACGCTGGGCAGGGGATTTTGCCTTGGGGTCTAACTTTTCAATAAAACTTTTCCTGGAAACGCCTAGTAATACTGGAGCATGCGCCACGTAATTCTCCAAAGAAGCTAAAATCTCCAGGTTATGCTGCAGTGTTTTACCAAAGCCGATACCTGGGTCCCAAATGATTTTATCGGAATTCAAACCCAAATCTTTTAGAATCTCGCTCTTTTGAGTCAAGTATGATACAAGCTCATGGGTCACATTTTCATATTGTGGGTTCTTTTGCATAGTCTGAGGCTGTCCCTGCATATGCATAGCGACATAAAAAACCTGAGCCTGAGCCACTAATGGAAACATGTCTGGATCAGCCCCAGAAGAAATATCGTTCACCATATTCACACCTTTTTTTAGCGCCTCTTTTGCAACTTCGGCCTTCGTCGTATCGATGGAAATGGGAATGGAACACTGAGTTCGAATGCCTTCGATAACGGGAATCACTCGCTCTAATTCACAGTCTACAGACACCGGTTCAGCGCCAGGACGACTGGATTCACCGCCAATATCAATGATGTGAGCCCCATCTTCAACTAGCTGCAAAGCCTTTTCAACCTTGGCGGTCACACTCGACTGCTCCCCATCATAAAAACTATCTGGAGTGCAATTCAAGATGCCCATAATACTACAAATGGGAAATTTTACTGTGAGTGGGTTTTCCAGATCTTGTAAGGGTGTAAAATAAAACTTAATGTTAGTGTCTGATACGATGGATCAATACAGATTAGCAATTTTGAAAAACACCCTTACAAATATCTTTCTCTTTGCCATTTTCATGGCTCTTCCCGGTGTAGGCCTAGCCGAATCCACCGGATTAGATAAAGAGCTGAAATCTAAGGTCAAGAAGAGCATTGACCACGGCCTTAGGCATCTTCAAGCTGCACAAACAGACGGAACTTGGCTCAAACACCCAGGGATGACATCCCTGTGTTTACTCGCTTTTACCACTTGCCCAAGGGGCTACATCTATGATGACGGCCCATTTATGCGTGGCCCGATTGATTATTTGCTGAAAAACCAGCAAAGTGATGGCTCTATTTACGACCCCCAATCCATGACTCCCACCAAAAACTACTGCACTTCTTTAGCTATTTTGGCTTTAGCTTCGTTAAAAGACAAACGTTTTACTGAAAACATTAAGAAGGCCCAAAGTTACCTGGTCAAAATCCAAGCCGATGAGGGAGAAAACTATCAGAAAGATACGGATTATTTTTATGGTGGTATTGGCTATGGGGGCGATTTAAGGCCAGACCTCAGCAATCTTCATTTAGCCCTTGATGCACTGCGCACTTCAGGCTACGACAAAAACAGCCCTGTCTTCAAGAAAGCATTGATCTTTTTAGATCGCTGCCAAGATACGGAAAGTAATGAAATGGAATGGGCCAAAGGGAGTGGAGGCTTTGCTTACTCACCCGATTTGCCTACAAACAAGAATTTACCTAATAAAAAAGAAAAGGATCGAATGATAGTCCCCTATGGGAGCATGACTTTTGCAGGCTTAAAAAGCCTTATTTTTTGCAATGTGACAAAAGACGATGCCCGAGTGCAAGCTGCTTTAGCTTGGGTCAAAAGGAACTTTTCGGTCAAAGAACACCCAGGGATGGGCCAAATTTCTGTCTATTATTATTACTACACTTTAGCAAGGACCCTCCATGTCCTAGGGATCAAAGAGCTCAAGCTCGAAGATGGTAGTGTAATGAATTGGCGCAAATCTTTAGCAAAAGAGCTTTTGGGTCGACAAAGCGTAAACGGCAGTTGGGTGAATGAAGAAAAGAAATATATGGAAGGCCTGCCCGTTTTAGCCACGGCCTATGCAATCAATGCATTAAATATTGCCTATCACTCTGCGGACTAATCCTTGAAAATAGCTATTATATCTGACCTGCATTCTAACTTTACAGCGGTAGAAGCTGTACTGAAGAAAATTGCAGAACTCAAATTGGATGAGGTTATTTGCCTTGGCGATATTGTCGGCTATGGCCCTAACCCCAAAGAAGTCATCGACTTACTCGTTGAGCATAAAATCTACTCCATATTAGGAAACCACGACGATGCCGTGCTAACAGAGCCCAAGTACTTCAACCGCATCCCTCATGAAGCCCTTATGTGGACCAAAGAGGTCCTCCAGGCCCCAGGAAATGATAAATATATCGAATATCTCTCTTCCCTAGACTTGATTAAACGTGGCAATGGCATGGTCTTCACTCATGGGGTCATGGACAACAATATGTGCTACGTCGAAGATACTAATGATTTGCTTTATATCTTTGATAACCTCAACGATGATGAATTTATTTGTTTCGGCGGTCACTCCCACCAAGCATCTGTTTGGATTAAAGGCGAGAACGACATCTCCAATGTCATGATCAGGCAAGGCGAAGAGTATGTCCCCGAAAGTAAAGTGCAAAAAGTATGGGTCAATGTAGGCTCTGTGGGTCAACCGCGCGATAGCGACTGGCGCTCATCTTTTTTCATTTACGACACAGAGTCAAAGGGCATTACACCTATGCGAGTCGAGTATGATGTTGACTCCACCATCTCTCAGATTCAAGACATAGAAAGACTCGATAACTTTTTGGCTGATCGATTACGCCGAGGGCAATAAGCTTTTAGACTTCTCAGGCACGTAAAAAGCCCCGAAGATTATTTCCAGGCTTCTTACAAATAAAAATTTCCGGAATTAATTTTCAGAACAAGCCTTCTACATCCTCTCAGGGACAGTCGCTAAAGTCACGGAGGTATAGCTCAAACTACGCAAAAGATCAAAAATTTTCAATGCTTTACCATAGCTAGATTCTCGGTCTGCCCTAATAACAATAGGTGTCTCTTTATTTTGAGCCTGCAAATATACGGTTAGCTCACTAAGAGTCACTTCCTCATCTTCTACGAGGACTTGGTCTAAATCATTTACATTTATCTCGATGCTTTGAATCAAAATACTCTCGCCACTTTTAGCTTGTGGTAAATTGATACCGATTCCAGAAGGAGCTGAAAACTGAGAATTCAGCATGAAGAAAATATTCAGAATAAACATCACGTCAATCAGGGCCGTAATCTCCAGAAAACGAGCCGGGGGAGCTTTTTTACGCCGAAACTTCAAAGTTTATCGTGGGCCCTGATTCTCTGTGATAATCTCCACCAGCTCATGGCCCGAACTTTCTAGATCTATAATGAGCTTTTCTTTTTTTATGTGAAAGTAATGGCTAATGATATAAGTCACAATCCCCAAAGTTAAGCCAGCCGCCGTCGTGAGCATCGCTTCCCAAATGCCTGCCGCAAAAAGCCCAGCACCTGGCAAGGCACCTCCCATGCCAGCTTTTTCAAAATCTTGAAAAGCTTTAATGAGCCCAAGCACAGTTCCAAGCAGTCCCAAAAGCGGACTAATATAAGATATGGTAGCCAAAACACCCAGATTAGCTTCGAGAACGGGAATCTCTTTACTGCCGGCATCTTCAAGTATTTCGCGAATTTCATCTCTTGGGCGATCAGCCGCAGACAAAGCCGCCAAAGACATATTGGCAAGAGGGCCAGGCTTTTCAGCGCAGAGCTCTTCTGCTGCTTTAATCTGATAGCCTTTGAGTAAGTCGTAAAACTGATTCAGGAAAGCTGTCTGTTTCACATCAATCTTGCGAAAAAAAGTAAAACGTTCAATGATCACAGCTACAGCCAGTAACGAAGCCCCCAAAAGGACATACATTACAATTCCACCTAGGGAAAGCCATTCATAAAACATATTGATAATAAAAGCTGATAATAAGGAGGGAGTATATTCATAAGGAGCATCCTGTTTGCAAGGACCCAGCTTATTTTACAATCAATATTTCTTTTTAGTCCCGTTTTATGGTATCTTCCGGATGGTCTGCTCGCAGTGAGCTTTTTGAAAAATGGCTGAAATCCTGGCTCTTTTCTGAATCCGGCATTGCCTCCTTAAAAAGGTGCCAAGAACTCATTGACTACAGTTTGCGAGCCGGCAGTAAAAGGTTTCGCCCCGTACTCATGATGACAGCCTTAGAAATGATGGGCAAAAAGGTTGAAGAAACTCGAAATGCCGCTATTGCCATTGAATGTATTCACACCTACTCACTCATTCACGACGACCTACCCTGCATGGATGACGATGATTACAGGCGAGGGCGCTTAACCTCTCATAAGCATTTTGGTGAAGCCCAAGCTGTTCTTGCCGGTGACGGGCTCTTAACAATGGCTTTCGAATTATTGGGAACCATGAACCCTGATATTTCTGGGCCTTTAGTTGTCGAATTAGCCCGGGCCTCTGGGATTAACGGCATGGTCGCTGGACAAGTTTTAGACATGGAACAAACGGGCCAAGCCGGGGGCATAGAAGATCTTTTGAATATCCATAACCGCAAAACTGGAGCCCTCATATCTGCATCCTTAGCCATGGCTGGAATCATAGCTCAGGTGTCTCCCGATGATCTAGACCGCCTAAGAGTGCTGGGTTTGAAAATTGGTCTTATTTTTCAGGTGCAAGATGACATCCTCGATATGGTGGCGGACCCTGAAAAACTAGGCAAATCAGTCGGTAAAGACCAAGAGCAGGGCAAATTGACCTACCCCTCTTTATTGGGACTTGATGGTGCACGAGCTTATTTGCATACACTCACCAGCGAAGTAAGAGATGATTTATCAAATTGCCCGTGGGATACGGAAGAGTTAGATAGCATTGTGTCTTATCTAGTGACACGCGAAAAATAAAAAAAGTACAACTTAAAACATGCCAAAACTACTGAGTACTCTTTCTCTGCCCATGGCCTTAAAAGGCCTAGGACAAGAAGAAAGGATGGAACTAGCTCAAGAAATCCGTGAAGTGATTATGGATGTTGTGCCTCGAACAGGGGGACACATGGGCACCAATTTGGGAGTGGTTGAGCTCTCTATTGCCCTACATACGATTTTTGACTTCTCCCATGATCGCTTAGTTTTTGATGTCGGGCACCAAGCCTACCCCCATAAACTCCTCACGGGACGCTACGACCGCTTTGAACAACTGCGCAAAAAAGGCGGACTTTGCGGTTTCCCAACTCCCTCGGAAAGTGCTTATGATACTTTCCACACAGGCCATGCAGGCACATCCATATCAAGTGCTCTGGGCCTCGCCATTGGTAACGAAGCACTGGAAGAGAACAGAAAAGTCGTTGCGGTAATTGGAGATGGATCCATTTGCGGCCTCTCTTTTGAAGGCTTAAATCATGTGGGCTCGCGCAATAAGAAGCTCATGGTTATCCTTAACGACAACAAAATGGCCATTTCGCCTACCGTTGGTGCATTTTCCAAATACCTCAATAAACTGCGCAGTGGCGAAACCTACCACACCTTCCTCAAAGACTTCAAAGAGAGCCTAGGTAGCTTGCCTGTCGTGGGCGAAGCCTTAGAGCATATGGGCGAGAAAACCATGGATTCACTGAGAGACCACCTTCTACCCGATCGTTTTTTTCGTGAACTGGGCTTTCATTATTATGGCCCCATCGATGGGCATAATTTAGAAGAAATGATACCCATCATCAAAAACCTCTCAGAGGTTGATGTCCCTGTGCTTTTACACATCATCACAGAAAAAGGACGAGGTGCCAAAGGCGCCTCAGAGGATCCCTACAAATATCATAGCCCACCAGCCGCCCCAAGCAGCTCAAAAAAGAAGTGTCAGTCTTATTCTCATTGCTTTGTGAAATCACTTTGCAAAGAAGCGGAAAAAGATGAGCACGTTTATGCCATCACAGCAGCCATGGCGCAGGGCACGGGACTCGAAACCTTTATCGAAAAATACCCAGAGCGCACGATAGATACCGGCATCGCCGAAGGTCACGCTGTCACCATGGCAGGCGGCATGTCTGTTGCTGGCATCAAACCAGTCGTACTCATCTACTCCACTTTCTTACAGCGCGCTTACGATAATATTATGCATGACCTTTGCCTGCAAAGCGAAGGCAATGTCATTATGGCCCTTGACCGCGCAGGTTTTGTCGGCGATGACGGGCCTAGTCATCATGGTGTATTTGACATTGCCTATTGCCGACACCTACCCCGTATGATTGTCATTGCCCCAAAAGATGCAAGGGAACTAGGCGCCATGTTAGAATGGTCCTTAGAGCAAGATCTATCTGTAGCCATACGTTACCCAAAAGGTGCCATTGCCGAAATAGATTGTGACCAACCAACGAAAAAAATCGAACTAGGCGTCCCTGAAACCCTACGCAAAGGAGAGTCGATCGCTCTATTAGCTTATGGGTCCATGGTTATTGAGTCCATGAAGGCTTATGAACTCTTAGTCGAAGAGGGCGTCAACATCACACTCATCAATATGCGTTTCGCTAAGCCCTTGCACGAAAAGAGCTACCGAGACATCTTAGAGAGTCACGATCACATTATCACCATTGAAGAACATGTGCTCATGGGCGGCATTGGCTCAGCCCTACTGGAGCTAGTCAACGACCAGGGGATTAAAACAAAAAACATTCAGCGCATGGGCGTCCCAGACCGTTTTGTCACTTTCGCTAGCAGAGAAGAGCAATTTCAAGAGGTTGGTATCGATGCCCTAAGCATCAAAAACAAAGTATTGTCGTGCATAGAGAGCACATCCACACTTCCTCTTTAAAGACTCAAAGATGAAGAATATTTTTATCACGGGAAATAAGGAAAAAGAGGGTTGCCAAGAGGCTGCCTACCGGATCCGTGATTACCTTCAATCTAAAGCAAAAGTTGTTGGAATCCACCTAGATAAAGAGCTTGCCGTCCCCGATTGCCCCATCGACATAGTCATTTCTCTCGGTGGCGACGGATCATTTCTGAACCTTGTCGAATCACTCATTGATCGCAATATCCCTATTTTGGGCATTAATTTTGGCCGTCTAGGTTTTCTTACCGCTGCACTTGCCGGCGAACTAGAGGATATGCTGGATGCTGTCATTCAAAATGAAATTCGCATCACAGAGCGTATGGTGCTCCAACTAGACTTGGTTCTCGACGATGAAATCATTATGAGAAGACATTCCCTCAACGATGTTCTTGTTGCAAGTCCAGACTTAACGCGCGTCACCAGCTTATACGTAAAAATCTCCGATGAGCCTTTAATTAAAATACGCGGCGACGGCATTATTTTATCCACGCCTACAGGTTCCACTGCGCATTCCTTATCCGTAGGAGGCTCCATCGTTGACCCTGAATTAGAAGCCATCTTACTCACCCCCATGTCACCCCAAAGTTTAAGTTCCAGACCTTTAGTTGTGAGACCGGGAGTCACCATAGAAATCGGCATGCAACTTGAAGGGCACCAGGCCAATATCATTGGTGATGGCCGTCCCTTGCAAGTCCTCAACTACGGAGCAAGAGTTTTAGTTTCAAAAAGTCCGAAAACCATTAAAATGGTCCAACCAAAAGACTTTATGTTCTTCCAACGCTTACGTGAAAAACTAGGCTGGGCTGAACATTATTTAAAATAAAAAGGCATATTCATGGCAACAAGACGAAAAGAACGCATCAATGAAGCACTGAGAAGAATGGTTTCTCAAAAAATTGTTTCCGAAGTAAAGGACCCTCGAGTAGGCTTTGTGACCATCACAAGAGTAGAGATCTATCCAGATATGAGTGGAGCCGATGTATGGGTCACCATGCTCGATGAAGATGAACTCGTTAAAGAAGAATGCTTACGAGCCCTAAACCGCATGAGAGGCTTCTTTCAAAAAGATATCGGCAATATGCTTAAAACTCGCTTAACTCCTCGCCTCCACTTTAAATACGACATCGGAGTGCAAAAATCTGTCGAGCTCGATCAACTCATACAAAAAGCTCGCTCTGGTGATATTGATCATTCTGAGAATGCACAAAACCCAGAAGAGGACATCGACAATGATAGCTCCAGTGAAGGGGTTGAGGCTAAAGATATAAGCACCGAAAGCGACAACGACTCATCTCCAACTCAGAACTTTACTGAACAGTAAAAGTATACGGGCCGATGGAATTTGACCCCTCAGAAGAGCAAATGCTCTCAACATCAATCAAAAGAGGCCAAGAGGGCTTTTACCTCATTATGGCCATCGCCCATACACTTTTCGCCCAAGAAAAGCTAAGAGAACTTGAGGTGAAAGTTGACGATCCTCTTCTAAGCAGACTTAGCCCCTTCATCACAGCTGAAGATTGCCCCTTCCTGAAACTCAATGCTTCAATTATGAACGAATATAACGAAGCTCTCTTTCTAAATTTCTATCAAGTTTTGAAAGCCTCTCAAATACAAGATCCCACAGCTCTCAATTTGTGGATACGCGCCAATAGCCCTACAGCGACAACGCCCATGGATATTTACTCCAAGAGCCTTAGCCGAGAAGTACTCGCCTCATTAGTTGAAAGAGGCGGCAATGTATTAAAGGCTTTACACCTATAAGCTAGCCTACTGATTCATTTTACATGAGCGCAAAGAAAGAAATTATTATTTATAGTGACGGTGCCTGCGCCGGCAACCCAGGCCCTGGAGGATACGGAGCCATACTCGTCTTCGGCAAAAACGAAAAAAAAATAGCCGCCGGTTTTCGCAAAACCACCAATAACCGTATGGAAATCATGGCCGTTATTGAAGCCTTAAAAAGCCTCAAATTCTCATGCCGAGCAGTGATTTACTCTGATAGCAAATACGTCGTCGATGCCATGACAAAACACTGGCCACACAAGTGGCGCCAGAAGAACTGGCACACATCTGGCAAGCAGTTGGCGAAAAATGTTGATCTATGGAAAGAGATGCTAGAGCTGGAACAGCAACATGAACTGGTTTTTAACTGGGTCAAAGGGCATAGCGGCAATCACTATAACGAGATAGCCGATGAACTCGCCGTGGGCGCCCGCGATGATAAGGCTAATTATAAAGTAGACGAACCCTACGAAAAAGACGCGTAAGGGCAATCGCCCGTGGGGTTAGTGTCGGCGAGGCAAGTCGCGGAGGCAAGTCGCTGAAGCAAATCGCCGAGACAAGTCGCTGAAGCAAGTCGCTGAAGCAAGTCGCCGAGACAAGTCGCCGAGACAAGTCGCCGAGACAAGTCGCCGAGACAAGTCGCCGAGACAAGTCGCCGAG
>JADGBV010000139.1 GCA_015231345.1 Planctomycetota bacterium | reverse complement strand
TAGCTTCTTCATATTTCTCGAGTTTTTTGCGAATGATGGTGTTGGAGTTGCTTAGAGATGGAGAAAGTATGGGGGCAATAAAGCGGGCGCGTTCTGTCCAGGCGTATTTGAGGTGAATATCGGCTTTGATATTCCAGTCATAATCAAAAAGCTTACTGTTTTTGCTGTAGAGGGCGTATTTGATATTTGTGGGAATGTCCTCTTGGTCGAGTTTAAAACCTACTTTACTGATATTGACCCCCATTTGCATGGAGAAAAGTTGATCCATTAAAAGTGTTGTTGCTGTTTTTCTTTCTTCGCCAAAGACTTCTTTGTCGATGGAGGGAAAGAAATGTTTGATATTGGTGTAGCCGCAAGCAGGACATGTCCAGAAATCGAAGTCATAAGCTGACTTTGAAAAGCTATGGCGACATAAGTCTCTATCGATGCCTTTGTCGGCAGCTTGCTCCTTGACGTTGATGCCAATAAAATCTTGGGCGCATAAGGGGCAAACGAGAGGGATTCGTGAACTTTTGCCAGCAACATTGCTAAGAGAGCGATGACCTTCTCCTTCCTGGAGCATAATTTTGCTGCGGTGAGCTAGTCGTCCAAAAGCTTTTTTTTCTTGTTTCTCTATTTCCGTTTCTTTTTGTTCCTCTGGACTAGATTTTTGATCCTTGCTTTCTTGTTGTTTTTCAGGCTCCGTTCTCGATTTTCTTATCCGTCCTTCGGCTTCAGAATTGAAGGTGGCGCAGGAAAATAGAACTAAAAAGAGGAGTAGTGTTCTGGTCATGGCGAAGGAGTTTAATGGTCTTTTAATTCATGCCATGTAGTGAAGCACAATTGCAAGTGCTAAAAAGCAATCATGGGGAAGTTGACATGATGCTTTTCTGGGAACAATCCTCAAGCGTGGTTGTAACTGAAGTGCTAAGGGAATTTATGGTTAAATCTGAAAGGCTTTGTTTTTTAATGCTCGTTATATCGAGTGCCTTTTGCTTTTGTAGTCATGAAAACGCAGATGCAGGCTTTAAGGATTGGGCGTCAAATATCGGCAGAGGCATCGGAAAGGGTGTTGGGAAGGTTAAAAAGATACGGTTTGGTGCCCAAGAAGAAGATGTGGCGTCGGCTGTAGCTGAAGCTCAAGCCCCGAAATTGATCTATGCTAATAATCGTTATGGGAGCGAAGAGCCCGTGCCTTTGAAATGGGCTATTGGCTTGCCTGATGAAATTGACGGTTTAGTTTGGGTGGGCACCACATTAAAGAAGATTCCTTATACAGAATCAGAATTCAATGACCTGAGATATAAAATGGTGTCTGGGCAGGTGAAGATCCTTCGCCAAGAGCATATTGTGAAAAAGAGAGCTCAGATGGAAAAAGAAGAAGGCTTAGGTGGTGTCGAGGACATGCTTGATAGCTTTTTAGATGAAGGTGGTGCTGAAGAAGAGGAAGAGGAGGATGAAGATGTTGAAGCGCTGCTTGTTGATTTTGACGAGAAAGAGGTGCGAAGAAAAGTGCTGGAAAGGCTGGTGATTCCTCAGTTTCACTCTGAAGTGATTCAGGCCATATTTTTTCAAGCTCCCAATAATGACCTCTACTGTATTGATGCAGAAACTGGGTTGACTTTGTGGGTGACGACGCTGAGTAGTCAGTTGCTCCACCGCCCTTATGAAACTGAAGATAGACTTTATGCTGTTTTGTTGGGGCGCCTAGTGGGTTTGGATAAAAAGTCCGGTTATCCTTCTGTGATGACAGTATTGGACCGAGTTCCTTACCCTAATTTATTTGTGGAAGATGATAATCTTTATCTTGCCAGTTATGATTTGCGTCTTTTTCGCTACCCTGTGGGTGAGCAGTATTCAGTTTGGGTTTCTAAAATGAGAGGTGAGCCAGCCGGTGGTGTTTATGGCGATACAGAGAGTTTGTATGTGCCCTTGTTAAGTGGTGAGCTTCTTTGTTACTCTTTTCGCGGTTCTGAGAAGTGGACATTTATCAATAAAGGTCTTTCTGATGAGAAAATCTATTTCGAAAAGAAGTTAAATGCCTTGTATAAGCAAATAGAAAAAGAAAAATCTGATTCTCGTCGCCAAGAAAGGGAAGAGGATGCCATGAAAATTCACAGAGTCATGACCTCCGTTAAAAAGTTGGAGGCTCAGAAAAAGGCTTTGACTAATCGGACTCGGGGTCGCTTTATGTCACCTCCTGTAATAGAAGGTGATGATTTGTATGTTTCGTCAACGGACTTCAATGTCTACCGCCTTAATAAACACTCCGGGATACCTTCTTGGGCTTATAACTGTGGTGTTGAGGCGTGGGAGACACCTTATGTAGGGAAGGATTATGTGTGGTTGAAAGATAGTCACTCGCGCTTGCATCGCATCAACATTAAGACTGGTGAGGGCGAAATTATGATTCGCGATGTTAAGGATATTCAGGCTGTGCATGAGGATTTAATATTTTATGTAAAGGGTGGAGCGTTAAAAGTAAATACGAAGACAAGTACTGGTTCTATTAAGGGTTTGGGTGAGTACAAAAATATTGTTTCCCCAGATGGCTCGTTGATGGTTGTTTATGGCCCGCGTGCAAAAACAATCCAAGTTTATGATACTTCCATTATTCGTTAATGTGGTGTAGCTTTTTATAATGCTGGTTTTATCCAGAAAAACAGGAGAGTCCATTATCATTTCAGACAATATTGAATTGTCTGTATTGGATTGCCGTAATGGCGAGGTGAAGCTTGGCATTAAAGCGCCTAGAGAAGTCTTGATTTTGAGAAAAGAAATTCAAGATGCTGTGCGCGGTGAAAATATTAAAGCGGCTCAAACAGCAAAAAGTAAAGATGTCGATAAGCTTATTGGCCCCTTAGTAGAGCAGCTTAAAAAGAAACGCAAAAAGTAATTAATCGTATGAGTCGTATAGCTTCGCTTTCAAATATTTTATGGTTTTTTTCTTGCTGTTTGACTGCTGGTCTTCTTTGGTATGGAGTTGTTGAGGCTCGCGATCATGAAGCTTTTGCTGATGAATCATCTGGCGTTTTCCGTTTGGAGGCGCATAGCGTGGCTCCAGAATGGATGCCCAGAACTTGGCACCGGAACTTTTTTAAGGATTTGCTTTTTGATCGGTCTAGGCCTGCGTTTGCTAGGGACTTGCATTCTGTTGTAGAAGAGTTGGGTGAGTCACCCTGGGTTGAAGAGGTTAAGAGCGTTAAACGGGCCTACAATGGGGATGTGCAGCTTGCTCTTAGTGTGCGTAAGCCAGCGTGTCTACTCAAGAATAATAGAGGTGCACGGTACCTTGATCGCTATGCAAAGGAGATGCCTCTGCTGTCGAGGAGCTCCTATAATAAGTTGCTGCAGCTTAAGGATGATAGGTCGTCTCCCCTTCTTCCCGAGGTGGATGTTTCCGCTCTGGTGAATAAAAGTCTATCAGATTCTCTAAGGAGAAAATGGCTTCAAGAAGTAGTGGATTTTGTGTTGAGTTGGCAGCAGCAAGATACTTTTTATGACCGCCTAGAATTAAAAGAAATCGATATGAAGCCCTATGAATCTAAGGCTGGGTTGGAGTGCTTGCTCACTCTTGTGGCTGTTGATTTGAATTTTTCCAAGAAGGTGAAAATTAATTGGGGGATTCATAGAGAATATAATGAGCTTGAAGACCGTTATGCTAAAGATAAATGGCAGGATTTGATACGGGCTATTGAGCAGAAAAAATACTTCAGTTCTGTGGACCTTAGGTATAAAGAGCCCGGCGTTTCCTTCTAGGAATAGTGTTCGGGTCCCGTAAAAAGGCCTTCTCAAACGCTAGATTGTCGATTATCCTGTTGAATTGCAATGACTTATATTGAGGTTTCTTTGGCCTTAGAAATTTGGGGCCTGCGTTTGACAAAGTGGGGGCCCTCGTTAACCTGCCTCGCCCGCAATTTTGTGGGAGAATTCCCTTCTGGGTAAGTTGTTGCAAAACAGTGATTTAAATAAGGCAATAGTGTGAGCAAAGGATATAACGAGAGGATACGCATTCGGATGGAATCTTACGATACTGAGATTCTTGATCAGTCATCTTCTGCCATCGTAGATGCAGCGAAGAGGACAGGGTGCAGAGTTTACGGTCCCATTCCTCTTCCAACGAAGATTGAACGGTACACGGTTCTCCGTAGCCCACACGTGAACAAGAAGTCGCGGGATCAATTTGAGATTCGTACTCATAAGCGTCTAATCGAATTAGAAGACGCAAATGCGAAAACTCAAACCGCATTGGTTAAATTGGAACTTCCCGCTGGTGTTGAGATAAAGATTAAGGCTTAGTCATGTTGAAACTGATAGGAAAGAAAATGGGTATGACTTCTATCTTCGATGAAGATGGAAACATGATTCCCGTAACTGTTTTGCAAATGGGCCCTTGTCCAGTAACGCAAATTAAAACAGTTGAGCGCGATGGTTATTCTGCTGTTCAGATCGCTTATGCTGATGGCATGAAAAAGAATAACGTCAGCAAGCCTGTAGCTGGGCACTTAGAGAAATCTGGTGTTGAGGCTATGAGAGTTTTCGAAGAAATTCGCACTGACGATGTTGAGTCTTATGAATTAGGTAAAGAGCTAACTGTAGAAATTATCGACGAAGGCGTTAGCGTATCTGTTGTCGGTACTTCTAAAGGTCGTGGTTTTACTGGTGGTATGAAACGTTATGGCTTTGCTGGTCACCGCGCTTCTCACGGTGAAGAGAAACACCACAGAACAAATGGTTCTTTGAGTAGTGCTGCTCGCCTGACTCACGTTTGGAAAGGTAAAAGAATGTCTGGTCATATGGGTGTAGATCGTAAGACCATTAAAAACCTCGATGTCGTAAAAGTCGATAAAGAGAAAAATATTATCGTAGTAAAAGGTAGCGTTCCTGGTCACTCAGGGGCATTGGTAACGGTGGTTCAGTAATGAAAGAGATAAAAGTTTTTAATGCGGCTGGTGACAGCACCGGCGTTTTCAGCGTGGATCTTGAAGCGTTGGGTGAAGGTGTCTCTAGGTCTCTATTGCACCGAGTTGTTGTTTCTTACGAAGCAAACTTGCGTCAAGGTAGTGCAAGTACTAAAACTCGCGGTGATCGCCGAGGTTCTGGTAAAAAACTATGGAAACAAAAAGGAACAGGTCGTGCCCGTGTTGGTTCGATTCGTTCTCCTCTATGGAAAGGTGGTGGTGTGATTTTTGGCCCAAAACCAAAAGACTACCGCATGAAAATGTCACAAAAAGAAAGAGCACTCGCTCTTCGTGGCGCTATGCAAGGAAAACTCAATGACGACGAAGTTGTTGTGATTGAAGAAATGAAACTTTCTGAGCCAAAAACAAAATTGGTTGCTGGCTTTCTAAGTAAAGCAAGCGTTCCTCAGAACGTTCTTTTCGTTTCAGATGAAAATAATGCAGATTGGTTGCGTGCGAGCTCCAATATACAAAAAGCAAACATTCTTCCTTTAAAAGACCTCAATGCATTGGCGGTTCTTAAGGCTGAAGCTATTGTAATTGAAAAGTCCGCTCTAGAAAAATATGTAGCCGAAGAAGGAGCTCAGTAATGAACGGTCACTATGTCTTAAAAAAGCTTCTTCTAACAGAGGATTCCTATCGTCTGGTTCAAGAAGGCAATACATTTGTTTTTCAAATCCCAAGAGATAAAAACAAAATCGAAGTTAAAAAAGCAGTTGAAAGTGCTTTTGGTGTTAAAGTTGTTAGTGTTAATACCAGCATAGCTTCAAGCAAAAAGAAAACAATTCGTGGGCAATTTGGTCGTAAAGCAGTAGTTAACGGCATTAAAAAAGCTTTCGTAAAAGTTCATCAAGATGATGTTAATAAGATACCCCTAATATAGTAGTAAAATGGCGATAAGAATATTTAACCCAACCAGCCCGGGGAGAAGGGGCGGGTCGTCCTTGACCTTTTCAGAGTTAACCAAAACGACTCCAGAGAAGTCGCTTACCGTTGGCAAGAAAGGTAGCGGAGGTCGTAATAACCTAGGTCGTAGGACAAGTAATCACCGTGGTGGTGGTCACAAGCGTAGCTTGAGACTCATCGACTTCAAACGTGATAAATACGATATCCCAGCAACTGTTGCAAGTATTGAGTACGATCCAAATAGGACTGCTAATATTGCTCTTCTACACTACCATGATGGTGAGAAACGCTACATTATTGCTCCCGTTGGCTTGAAAGTCGGCATGAAAGTTATGTCATCTCGCAAATATCAAGACCCTGAAGTAGGCTGCGCCATGTCTTTGGACGTTTTGCCTGTCGGTACTGTTATTCATAATATCGAAATGACTCCAGGTTGTGGAGGCCAATTGGTTCGCTCCGCTGGTGCTCAGGCAAGGTTGATGTCACGTGAAGGAAAATACTGTACTATCGAACTTCCATCTGGCGAGTTACGTCGTGTGCTTTCAGAGTGCATGGCAACTGTAGGTCAAGTTGGTAACATGGATCACGGTAACATTAAACTTGGTAAAGCAGGTCGTAGTCGTTGGTTAGGCATTCGTCCTAGCTCTCGTGGTATGGCGATGAACCCCGTTGCACACCCCATGGGTGGTGGTGAAGGTCGTTCGAAATCTGGGCAAGTTCCCCAGTCCAAAACAGGTGTGTTGGCGAAAGGCGGGAAAACAAGAAATCCCAACAAGCCTTCGACTTCTCTTATTATTCGCAAAAGAAAAAAGTAGGCTAAACAATGGGAAGATCATTAAAAAAAGGGCCTAGCGTTGATATTAAATTGATGCGTAAGGTGATACAACAAAAGAACTCTGGCAGTTCTGACGCTATCAAAACATGGTCGCGCGCTTCTATGATTGCGCCTGACTTCATTGGTCATGCTTTTGCTATTCATAATGGCAAAGCCTTCCATACTGTGACGATTACTGAAGATATGGTAGGTCACCGTTTGGGTGAATTTGCCATCACCAGAAACTTCAAAACACACACAAAGAAGTAGGGTAGAGAAATGCCAAGAGTAAAAGGAAAAATAACTGGAGAGCATACGGCTATCCACCGTTTCGTAAGAATATCTCCGCGTAAATGCAGACTTGTTATCGACATGATCCGCGGATTGCCCGTAGACCAAGCGATAGAACTTGCTAAAAGAGACCCACACCGTGGTTCATACTTTGTGCATAAATTATTGGTGTCTGCAGCAGCTGGTGCTTTGGAAAAAGAAATGCCAGGTGATTTAATTGTAAGTACGGCAAGGGTTGATGAAGGCCCAACTATTAAAAGGTTTCGTCCACGTGCTCAAGGTAGAGCGACATCTATCTTCAAACGTACAAGCCATATCATTGTTGGATTGAAATCAGATAGAGAGGAATAATGGGACAAAAAGTACATCCAACAGGCTTTACAGTCGGATTCTTCCAGGATTGGAGATCTCGCTGGGTAGCAGATAAATCAAACTTTGGCTTGATGATTTATGAAGATTATCAGATTCGTAAAATTATCAAAAAGCAGGCTAAAGGTGCCGGCATAGCCAAAATTGAAATTGAACGTCGCGGTGAAGAAATTACCGTACACGTTTTCGCAGCTCGACAAGGTATTTTAATTGGTAAGAAAGGACAAGAAATTGACCGTATCAAAGATATGGTGCAAGGTGTTTCTTCTGGACCCGTTAAAATTGTCATTAAAGAAGTTGCTAATCCAGACAAGACAGCTCAGAATGTATGTGAGTCTATTGCTGAACAACTAGAAAAACGAATGGCCTTCCGTCGTGTTTTGAAAAAAACCATCGAATCTACTCTTTCTGCTGGTGCATTAGGAATTAAGATTCAAGTGAGTGGTCGTTTGAATGGAGCTGAAATGGCTCGTTGTGAAAAAGTTTCTGTGGGTCGTATGCCTCTACAAACCATGAGATCAGATATTGATTATGGTTTTACTGAAGCCTCTACTACATATGGTCAAATCGGTGTTAAGGTTTGGGTATATAATGGTGAGAAAAAAGGCAAACGTTCGTTAAAGTCGCATGCTCCGGCTGCAAATTAATTTTAGGAGAAGGAGAACGTAATGGCCTTAATGCCCAAAAATGTTAAGCACAGAAAAACCATGCGAGGTAAACTCGGTGGTGTTACAAGCAGAGGTGCTCATTTAAACTTTGGTGACTATGGGATTCAATCCCTCCAAGGTGGTTGGATCACTGCTCAACAAATTGAATCTGCACGTATTGTTGCCAGACACTTTGTTGGAGATATGGGACGTCTGTTTATCAGAATTTTCCCACACAGGAATTTTACCTCACGTCCAGCTGAAACTAGGATGGGTAAAGGTAAAGGTATGCCGGAAAAATGGATTGCTGATATCCGTCCTGGCATGATATTATTTGAGCTTCAGGGAGTAAGCGAGGATATCGCGCGTGAGGCATTCCGCCGACAAGCTCATAAGCTTCCATTAAAAACAAAATTTGTGACCAAGAGTAGTTATGCAAATTTCAGAGATTAGAGAAAAAGAAACTGCGGCTCTGCAAGAAGAGTTGGCTTCATTGGAGCAGACTCGATTGGATATAGCCATTCGTGCGGCGACTGAAGAAGGTGAGGCTCGTAAGCTTCGTCAAATCAGAAAGGATGTAGCCAGGTATAAAACTGTATTGAGCGAAAGAAAGGCGAAGATATGAAAACCACAGCAAAAAAAACAATTGTAGGTACCGTGGTTAGTGATCGCATGGAGAAAACTATTCGTGTTCTCGTTCGCGGTAAGAAACAGCATCCTAAATACAAGAAATACATTCCTACAAAGAATGTCTACTTTGCTCACGACGAAGAAAACGGAGCAAAAGAAGGTGACGTTGTGCAAATTTCTTTCACACGTCCCATCAGCAAACAAAAGTGCTGGAAGCTCGATAAAATTATTTCAGTAGCTGACTAAGGGGTATTTAAAGTGATTCAGTCTCAGACTATATTAGACGTAGCAGACAACAGCGGCGCCAAAAGTGTAATGTGCTTTAAAGTGTTGGGTGGTTCTGGTAAAAGATACGCAACCGTAGGT
>JADGBV010000138.1 GCA_015231345.1 Planctomycetota bacterium | reverse complement strand
CTTTAATGAAATGTGAAATTACAGCTCATATGGGGAAACAAATTCATCTTATGGACCCGGCAAATGCTGTCGCAAAACAAACGAAAAAGCGCTTGAGCGACTTAGACATGTTCAACAAAGACTCTAGCCCTAGAGCAAAAGAGCATCAACAAAGTTCAATTAACCCCTTCAAAATGACAATTTACTCCGGAAAATCTAATCCTGAACAAAATCAAGTATTCGATTATTACTGGCGACAACTGCTTAAAACAACAGATACGGCCCCAAAAATTCAATGGCTGCAATTAGACCTACGCAAGCATACTCGCTAAAAAAGAAAGAGGTAAGAGCCTCAATCAAAATAGATTTTAAATATAGTCCTTTATTTTTTCAAAACAATCCTAAAATATCGCATCTTCTTGTAATCTAATCGCATATTCGACTTGGAAGCAGGCAAAATACTAGCTGTAGATGATAATCCTTTAGATTTAAAAACTATCACGCTCATTTTACAGAATAAAGACTACCAGGTTCTACAGGCATCTACATCAACTGAAGCAAAGTCTCTCCTTGATCAACATTCAGACATCGAATTAATCTTGTTAGATCTGGAGATGCCTGAGGACATCAGTGGTTTTGAATTATGCCAAATAATAAAGGATAATGAAAAGACGGCTCATATACCTGTTATTTTCTTAACAGGAACAGCAGACCCGGAAACCATAACTCACTGCTTCAAAGTAGGTGCTACGGATTATATTGATAAATCTAAAAAATTAGCCCATCTAGCCCCCCGTGTAAGCCTGAGAATTAAATCTTATCGAGATTACTGCAGTTTTATTCAAGCCAAAGAAATAGTTCAAAAAATGTCGTCGGACATAAAAGGCAATATAGAGCGCCGATGCCTGAAACTTAAAGAGGAACTGCAGGAGACTAGAGAGCATCAGGAACAGCTTATAGCAAACGTAACTCAACTCTGTCAAAAGAGCATTTCAAAACTCAAGCAAATTGAGCTAACAGCTCAGAGTATCGAAGCTAAAGGCAATCTTGACCTTGCCCAGAAAAGCAATGATATCCTCACTTACACCCAGCAAGCACAACATCAACTATCTGAAACAAAAGAATTTTTTAATCCTCTTATAAATCTTGATTGTCAAAAAAACAAGTCTGAGGCTAAGGGTTTTTCAAATCACAATTCTTCTGAAATCCCCACTCAACACCGCATTCTTGTAGTGGATGACGACCCTGTATGCATAGAAGCTCTCAAGCTCATCATCGCAGACTATGGCACAATAGACACCTACAACAACCCAAAAAAGGCTTTGGAAGCTTATAAAAAAGCTTTCGAACTCAATGGAGAGAAATACGAGCTCATTATTTCTGATCAAATTATGCCTGATATGACTGGCAATGAGCTAATTCAATCCATTCGAGAATTCGAAAAACAAAAAGAAGTTTTAGATGAACAAAAAATCAAAGCCATGATGGTGACTCAAATAGATGAATTCAGTCAAATCATTGAAAGCATCAATGCTGGTGTCGATATTTACCTCTCAAAACCCTATGATGCAAAAGCCATTCGAGAAAGCCTAGATAAGCAAGTTTTTTAGTATTCAGCCTAAGTTCTCGGAGTCACTGGCATCAGCGCCAATTATAACCGCACTTTTTCCCCGCTTCAAGGGCAAAATGGGAACCAAACTCATCATTAGTACCATAATGCCAGCCGAATAAGTCGTCCCAAAAGCGTTCGTGTTCCATGCATAAATACATGAAGACTTTCCCATGCCACATATCGAAGGCACTATAAAGGTGGGCGAATAATTCTTTTTTTATGTCGTCGGGATAAGATAGCTTCCCGTGAGGGTCAGGCACCAATTCCATCTGCAAAATAAGGCCTGGGTCACCACGTTCGCGAATTTTTTGCAGCACAGGCTTAATAAAGGTCACCGAACCAAAAGAAATAAATAACACTTCATCAGGCTTAAAACGAGCTAGCACCTCAGCAGCCAAATCGGCATAATCCTTTTGCCACCCTTTATAATAGATAATGGGGTGAAAATGAAAAGCAACTTTACAGCCATGATCGGCACACTCCCGTGCTGCACTTAAGCGATCCTCTAAGCTTGCAGAAAAGTGCTCTTCATGATCAATCACAGTTTGAGGGTTCAAACTCCAACTGCAGACTATATTAGTAGGCAATGGCCTGCTAAGTAAGTATTTCACATTTGCCGATTTCGTTTTAAACTCTAAAAGCATATTTTTATTGCCTTCAGCAAAATCCAAAAGATTTTTTAGAACATCATTTTTATTTCCCCAAAATAGCGAATCGGAACTTTGCCCTGTGCCTATATGATAAAACTTATCAGGATTTAAATTCAGCTGCTGCAATTTATCAGGAAGATTGGCATCAAATCGAAATTCATCTTCATAAAAAGTCTGAATAGTGCAATAGCTACAACCATAGGCACAATTCTGCACAGCATCTAATGTTTTAAGCTGACAACAGACAAGTTTTTCCGAATAAACAGGGCAATCACCTAAAAGTGAACGCTCAGAATGATCCAACTTAATTTTACTTTGTTTTCTTTGAGGAGCTTGTGGGCTTAAATTATACTCTTTAGGCAGACTCCTTTGTGAATCCATATACTCTTTCACACTTTTTAGACAAATCTCTTTGATTTGCTTATTTTGATAATGAGTGGGCACTTCTTTTTCATACTGACCCCAGATAGTCATAAGATTATGGCGCCGCCACATTTCAAGGTCTCGACTGACTTCGATTAAGAATTGAAGCTCTGAAAATGTAAAACGATATTTACCACCTAAAGTCAGCAAGAAGTTCTGATCTTCCTTGCTTAATTTATGGAAGAGAGAGTGCTTCTCGAATGATTCTGCTGATGTTTGAAATTTGGTACTCATATACTCATATTAATTGAAAAATGTTTTCTCAAGAGCCAGAGTCATCTATACATTTAGATTACGTTCCAAATATAACAAAGACGCCGCATATATTAAACAACTTCATCTCTTTGTCTTGATGCGGGAATTAATTGATTAGTATATCAATGTTGGTTTATTGCCATTTTAGTAAATAAGTGTAAGGCGCCCTCACTGTCTCCTATTTTTTAAAAGGTTGAATTATGAATTATCTTCTTAAATCCCTCAAAGTTCTTCTTGTTATCGCACTTACTTTCAGCTGTCTTTGCCTCAATGTAGAAGCAAAGAAAAAAGGCAAGAAAGGCAAAAAAGGCGGCAATAATCAACCTACAGTAAAACTAGTCGATGTCACCAAAACGGGCGTTCTTAGAGAAGGCACTGTTCGTGGCGCAAAAAAGTTTGTCCTCGTTTCTGAAGGCAAAAATATTTTTTTACCTGTCGACATCAAACACACTAGCACACTGCGCAAAATGGACGGACAACAAGTGGTTGTTGTTGGCAAGGTGGAAGTAAAATCCTCTGGTGGAAAGAAAGGTGGAAAGAAAGGTGGAAAGAAAGACAAGAAAGCTAAAAGCCCAACACCCAAAGGGGCCGTTACATACAAATCAATTGTTTCTATAACGCCTGCATAAAATTTAGCAATAAATCTTATCATTTAAGCCTCCGAACTTCCATATTCGGAGGCTTTTCTTTTATAGGGCCCATTAGAAGAGAATTTACTCAACTCGGACTTGTCTCATGGTTGTGTGTCCATATACTAAATTCATGCAAATACACAAAATCACGACACTGTCTCTATTTTTCGTCGCACTATTAGGTTGTGGCAACGATGAGGTGCGCAAATACAGCGCCCCAAGCCCCAATGAGCCGCCTCCGCCACATACCCATCAAAACAACCCACAACCCGCCGAAACGGAAAAGCAAGCAAGACCAGCAGGGTTTACATGGCAAGCTCCTTCCTCATGGAAAGTTTCAGAAGGGTCTTCAATGCGTATGGCAAGTTACGCTGTTCCAGCAGGAGAGGAAGAAGGCGACTTCTCACTTATCCAACTAGGCGGACATGGAGGGCACCTCGAAGCCAACATCAATCGCTGGAGAGGACAAATTGGCTTAGCCCACGAATCAGCTGAAAATATAAAAAGCGCCTTAGATGCAGTGAAGGCTCCTCTTGGCGAAATTCTCATCTGCAAATTAGTCAACCCAGAGTCATCCAAGGCCATTCTCGGAGGCCTTATTTTCAAAGACAGCTATGCCTTATTTGCCAAGCTCACCATCAGTTCGCAAAATGTGGATTTAGTCAAAAAAGACTTTTATGATTTCTGTGCCACATTAAGCGCAAAGTAACCCCTCCTGGGACATAAAATAATGGAAAAGAAGTCCTCACCGCCACTCTACCTTCAGTGCGCCTCACCAAAGATTTTTTTCTTTGCTCTTATTTGGCTACTCGTCCTGCTCATTATTGGTACTTTAGCCCAACGCACCATGGGCCTCCATGATGCGCAAATCAAATATTTTTCTTCTTGGTTTACGACTTTCTACCTCCTCCCCGTCCCTGGAGGCAGATTGGTTATGTCAGTTATCTTTGTTAACTTGCTATGCAAACTCTTATTTGCAAGCCCCTGGCACTGGAAACGATCAGGAATTATCATCACCCACTTGGGAGCCTTATTCCTCCTCGGGGGAGGTTTTATAACAGCGTACTTTTCAGTTGAAGGATCCATGGTGATTCCCGAAGGCGGCAAAGAGCGGTTTTTCCAAGACTACCATTTATTGGAAATAGCCTTTATTACACCTGGTGAAAAGGAAAATGATGTGATCGCTTTTTCGGGCAGCAAAGTCAAGCCCGGCACTGTGATTCAGGATTCAGATTTCCCTGCTGTGCTTAAAGTGAAGAAGGTAATCAATAATTGTAAAATTGTCATGCGCAGCCAAACACCAAGCGATGATCTTCGTGGTTTGGCCTCACAGTACGAACTTATCGAGACCCCCTCTGACAAAGAAGGAAGAAATAATCCAGGCATGATTTACAGCATCTCTGGCCTAGATGAAGTCAACAATGGCACCTACATCGCATCTCTATCACACCCAGAATACAAAACCTTAATGATGGGCGACAAGCCCTATCAAATTCACTTAAGGCGACTCACTTATGAACTGCCTTTCACCATAGAGCTTTTGGATTTTCAGAAACATGTTCACCCAGGAACAGCTATGGCCAGCAGTTTCAAATCTATCGTCAATGTCATTCGCGGCGACATACCGCAAAGAGTAGAAATCTACATGAATCACCCACTTAGGGACGAAGGCTATACTTTTTATCAGTCATCTTATATGCAACAAGCAGGGCAGGAAGCTACAGTTTTGGCTGTGGTAAAAAATTACGGCATGCTCTTTCCGTATATCTCGAGTATTGTCATGTGCATTGGGCTTTTAATTCACTTACTCATCTTACTACCTAAGCTTATTCAACCCCCTAAACCGAAAGCAACCATAGCGGGGGCAAACACATGAAGACTTCTCAATACTTCAAGCTTAGCATTCTTCCTTTACTGCTCTGTTTATCGCTTGCTCTCTTTGCTGAGGGAGATTCGAATGGAAGCTATGACACTGCAAGCCAAGAAGGGACAAGCACAAATGGCATAGACGCCAGTGCTTTTGGCTCACTGGTTATACAAAGTGGCGGACGACTTAAGCCTGTGGATACTTTTGCCCGAAACCACTTACTCAATATTTCTCACAAATCGACTTTCGACAAACAATCAGCCCTGACATGGCTATTTGATTTGCTCATCAATACAGAAAGCGCCCATGAACGAAAAGTCGTACAGGTCAAAAACGACAACGTCATTATGGCCTTAGGTTTAAGCCCTAATAAAAAACATGCCTATTCCATTCGCGCTATCTCTGCCGCAATGCAAGAAAAAATCGAGGATGTGCGTAAAATGTATGATAAGCAAAAAGAGCATCGCAGCTTAGTTGAAAAGAAAATCATCGACCTCTACTCAAGAATTGATGCTGTCTATAGCCTAAGTCACTCCCTAAGCTGCCTTTTACCCAGCTACGAAAGCGACAATGAATATATTCAGAAAACCTTCAATGTAAAAGCGGGCGAAAAGGTCAGCCTCTCTCACTTCCTACTACAAAGACAAACCTTACAAGAAGAAGCTAAACGCTTAAGTTCCAAAGAGCAAGGCAAACTTAATGAAGATGACCAAGCTCTTCTCGGTATCTTTCGCTGGCTCGACAACAACCAAGCTAGTAATACAGCCACACTACTCAACATCATCCCTCCACCCGAAGGATTCGACACAAAGACTTGGTCTTCCCCTTGGGACTTGATGGCCAGGCCTCACCATAGCGCCAAAGAACTACAGCACTTAACTGGACTGGAGAACATTCTTAAAGCAGCCCTTCATAATGATCAAGCAGCTTTTGATCAAGCTATCGATGATTTTAATCAGAATATAGAAAGGCCTGAGCATATGGCTATGGAGCTTTCGTATAATAACATTGACTTCTTCTACAAGAGTCTCTATTTTTATATCGCTGCTTTTCTTGTCTTAATAGTTAGTTTTATTGGACTTAAAACTCCGCTACATTTCCTCAGCTTTTTCTTATTTTTTATTGGCACAGCTCTTCATGGTGTTGGCCTTTATTATCGCATGGAAATATTGAACCGACCACCAGTGTCAACGCTTTATGAGTCCATCATCTTTGTTGGCTTCATGATATCCTTTTTCTGTATCCTCATCGAAATAGTTAAACGAGATGGCATGGGTATATTCATCGCCACCTCTGCTGGAGCCCTATTACATTTTATTGGTTTCAGTTATGCTGACGAAGGAGACACCATGGGTATGCTCGTGGCTGTGCTTAACTCCAACTTTTGGCTCGCCACCCATGTGGTCACCATCACCATTGGCTACGGAGCGGCTTTTGTGGCAGGCATCATTGCGCATATTTATCTTATTGCAACAATTTTTCAACCGAATGAGAAAGAGAAGCACCAGACCATCCTCAAGAATATCCAGGGGACCGCCTTAGTCGCGCTCTTCTTCACTGTATTAGGCACCATACTTGGCGGTATATGGGCAGATCAATCTTGGGGCCGTTTTTGGGGCTGGGACCCAAAAGAAAACGGCGCTCTCTTGATTTGCCTCTGGCTTATTTTTGTCATTCATGGTAAGATTGCAGGCATATTGGGCCCGGTTTCTTACGCAGCTAATATGATACTGGTAAACGTATGTGTAGCCGTAGCTTGGTTTGGCGTGAATTTACTTAACGTAGGTTTACACTCCTATGGATTCACAGATAGCATTGCCATGAATCTTTACAGGTTTTGTGCCCTAGAATGCCTCTTTGCGTTTGTTTGCTATTTCATAATCAAAGCCAAACTGGATCAGCACTCTACCAAAGTGTGGATTGGCTTAAATTTGCTCAATGTAGGCATCCATTACTATGAAATAACAGGGCGTCTTTCCATGAATATATTGATCTTTTGTATCCTAGAATGCGTCTTTACATTCATCTGTTTCTTCATCAGCAATACTAAATTGAATGAGTCTAAAGGGTAGAAAATCTCTCTAATGCTAGCCCAAAAGCAACACTTAGCCAGAACGACCACAGCAGCGCTTATACTTCTTACCACTTCCACAGGGGCAGGCATCATTTCTTTGGATTTTTTGCCCTGCCCCAGAAGAAACCCAGTCCATCACAGAAGCTGGCGATTGTTTACGTTTTAGACATTCAGCCATATAATGAATAGTAGGCTTGATATGTTCAAAGAACATCTTATAACCAGCACATAAATAATTTAGCCCCGGCTCCCCTTCTGGGCTTTGGCTGAGTCTCAGTTTAGGGCAGCCCCCATAACAACGCTCCAAATGAGGGCATTTCTGGCAATAGCCTGGAAGTTGCGTGAATTTATTATCTCCAAAGTCAACTTGAAATTCAGACTCAAACATCGCTTCCATGCTTTTCTCTTGAATATTACCCAGCTTATACTCAGGGTAAACAAAATGATCACAGGAATACAAATCGCCATTATGCTCTAGAATACCTGCCGCACCGCATTTTTTAGCAAAGATACAGAGGCTGGACTCATATCCCATATTAAATCCTAACTGAAGATCGAACATTTGGATATAAATCTGCCCCACATCACTCCGAACCCATTTATCGTATATATCACAGTAAAAGCGGCCAAAAGCTTCAGGGCTCACAGACCAAGGTGCCATTTGCCTCGACTCGTAGCGCTTGAGGTCCGGAGGGCCACATAAATCGCCATTTTCATCCTGAGATTCCACAATAGGGATAAACTGAAAGTGCTTTGTGCCTGTTGATTTTAAAAAGTCATAAACTTCAATGGGGTGTTGGCTATTGAGACGATTAATGACGGTCAAAGTATTATAATCAACTTTATGCTCCTGAAGAATCCTCATGGCTTTCATCACCTTTCCATGAGTTGGTGTCCCTCCTTTAGAAAGTCGGTAATGATCATGTAAATGCGCAGGGCCATCAATACTCAGGCCGACCAAAACTTGGTGCTGCTTTAAAAAGAGCCCCCACTCTTCATTGAGTCTCGTGCCATTTGTTTGTAAGGTATAAGAAATTTGCTGATCCGGCTTTTTATACTGATTGACCAATTCCACCTGACGGCGAAAATAATCTAAGCCGATAAGCGTTGGTTCGCCGCCCTGAAAGCCAAAATTGACACGAGGCCCCTGCTGGCCAGCCAAATACTGCTTCACAAACTCTTCTTGAATGGACTCATCCATATAGAAACGATGCTTAACTCCTTCTTGAAACAGCTCCTCTTTTTCTAGGTAAAAGCAGTACTTACAATCGAGGTTACACAGCGGCCCTGAAGGCTTCGCCAAGAGGTTAAAATTGGGGTAATGTCGCATAATCAGATTATAGGCATCACTCAGAATCCAGAACTACCCTTTGAACATTTTTTACTGTAGTCAGCAAGTTAAAGCCAGCAAAATAAGATATTTGGACTGAAAACTGACCTTCACGCCTTTGCCACGTTGCCCATGCCGAGGATTTCATAGAATCCATGGGAT
>JADGBV010000137.1 GCA_015231345.1 Planctomycetota bacterium | reverse complement strand
TTTCTTGACATAAAAACAGAGACATCAGTCTTCAAAGTAGTTTCGAAATGGATACATATCACCCTCTTGATAGCTTATACGAATCCATTATTCGAGAGTGGACAAAGAAAGTGACAATAGCCAAATATTACAACTACCTGAAAATAAACAATAAAAATAAAGGAATAAATCGAAACAAGAAGCAATCTTGTGAGCTGCGACAGAATCTATGCAGCCTAATTTAAAACTTATCAGTCCCCCGCGGTGCCCGTCCACATTCCTCTAATCTTGGCGCGTTTGGTCATCAGGTTCTGGTCACCAACGGTGTCCTCGCCGTAGAGCTTCTTGGCGCTACCATCACAAAAAAGGTAGTTGGCCTGAAAGAGGCCATGAACGTCCGGGTAGGATAAATTTCCAAGATCAGTCTTTTCATAGCTGGTGTGATGAAAGGATCTAAAGGCTTCTTGGATATTACTGTCCGAATTTCCATCCCCAAGATAGCTGTATTCCTTGAAGGCATCGACTATTGAGATCGTCCCCGAACTGTCAGCAATCTCGTGAAATTTAGCGGAGTATGCGCTGAGACTAACCCCGGTTAAGAGTCGCTTATAGGATATTCCCGGAACCCATATGCCTCCGACCTTTTGTGAATAGGTGAAGCGGACCCAGCTTCCTGTCGGTTCTGGGGGATTGGAATTTTTAACATCGTTTTCTGTCAGAAAGTGGCCATTAATGGCATAACTCCGATGAATCACATCGCCGCTACGGACTCGAGTCGTCTTGCCGCCGGAAACATCATCCTCTGGGCAGAAATAGACGCGGCCACTAGAACGTTTTACCCAAGGCAGATTAGGCTTAAGAGTGCTCTCATCACGAAGGAAAGCCGCATCGATATGTTCTGAACTGAGATCTCGGCCATCGTAGGGGGAAAGCAGATCGTCCCAACTGACGTTGGTTACGGGGGCACCATATTCGTTGATGTTATTAGCAGGAAAACTATTATCATAATCAGTGATGTATAGGGACATAGCCTGACCGATAAATTTCTGATTCATCAAACAACTGGTCGTTCTACTGTGCTTCATCATATTTGAAAAAGAAGGCAAGAGCAGGCTGGTCATAACAGTAAAAATAGTGATGACGAGAATGAGTTCGGTCAGGCTGAAAAGATCTCGGTATGATCTAGGATTTTGGCGCGTGGTCATAAGGGGTATTTAAGGTGATCAATCATAAAAGATATAGGAGGCGTAAGTGATAGCAACAAGCATTTACTCTTGAATAAAAAGAGGAAGAATCGTATTGAGGTATAATTGTTCAGTAAGTCGACCTACCTTCCTAAGAGATGTTGCCACTATAACCACATTCAGCTCGGGAAAAGTACTCATATACTGTCCTCCCGCACCAATCCCTCCAACTCTCACGATTGACTTGCCTGAGACGTCATGGCTATGACCATGGAAAAAATAGCGAAATGTCTGGGATTCAGTGGACCGAACTTTCATGTCGTATACATTTTTAAGGTATTTTGGAGAGATAAGTTGCTCTTCATTATAAACCCCTTCTTGAAGCAGCATAATGCCAACCTTAAGAATATCTCGGGATTTCAAATAACACCCAGCGCCACATTTTGGAGCACCGTTGACCTCTTTAGCCCAGGTGTATTCGGTGATTCCCAATTTTGAGAAAAGTTCACGATCGATAAAATCTTGTATTGAACCAGGAGTACAGATATCCACCACCTCCATGATCATTTGTGGGTCATAACCCCAATATTGATATTTTTTACCTTCCTTCGGGACCTCTTTGGAACTCCGGAAGAAAAAGTCCACGATTTCTGATCCAGATAACTTACCGGCCTTTAAAAGATTATTCTTGGGAAAACGAAGTCCAGAGCGCATCATGAGAGCATCGTGGAGAGCAATCTGGTCTGCCCCCTGTGCTTGATCATCTCTATTTTTGGCAGGAAGGAATGAAACTATAGGTTTTTGTAATTGTTCCATAGAAATATAGCCCATAGCAACATAATATTTAACGATTCAAAATATCGTAATCAGGACAGAAATGATTGAAATTTATTCAGTCCTTTCCATCAGAATGTATAGGGGCAGATGATATTTGGCCTTTTTGATTTATTTCTTGTGACTCAGGGTGATTTCTTCTCCTTTTATCAGAACAATCGACAGGTAGTCCTTATGCCGTATCAGGGAGCCGTGCCTCCCTTCAATCTCGAGGGGAGATGAAAAGATTGAATTTAGCTCTGAAGGGTACACCCTAACCTCCATTGTGACTGTACTCATAATACGAATACCAGCTCTATTCCACATGGAGAGAACCTGGGCTGCTTGTGACCGTGGTGCTTTAAACCTCAATGGACCAGAATAACTCTGGGTTGAGCCAATAAAATATGCTTGTTTGGCGCGGTAAATATATGATGTATTAATATGACTCACCTGAGTATTGGGCTGTGAAACGAGAGTCCCGCGATCACATGCGAAAGAATCGAGGTAATCCCTGAAAAAAGATAGACAATGCACTATGGGTTTAGGGACAGGTGCGTATCCATCAAAAACATACATTCCAAAACGAGCCTGACGAACTCGCTCTTCATGATTGAAGTTACGCAACCAGTGATGATTTTTGAAAGTCGATGGAATTTCATCGTCATTCAAACGCCAGCGCATAGCGCCGTTGTAGCCTTTTGAATATGAGTAGAGGTACATCATAAATTCTGCGATACACGATGAATCATTTGAAATATATTCGTCACCATAGAGCTCTCCAGAACTATAGGCAAACTCCCCAATTGATACAGGTGTTGAAGGCCAGAGCTCACGTAGTTTATCCTGTATTTGAGTGTAGAGCATCACTTCTTTGTTTGAACGAGCTCGAAAATATGAATGCTGGCTAATAAAATCAATATCCTTATTAAAAGGTAAAGCTACAAGACCTCGATTATAGCCAATGGTGACAAGTTGTTGTGGGGAAAGCGACCGGATGAGAGCCGCTTGCGAATCGTACCACTGTTTATAAGTATCGTTTATCGCCTGAAAAAAATCTCGTAAATGCTCGATGCTGTAGAGATTTCGTGGATATTTATGTAAAAGACTGCGATGTCTGGGTGAATAGGATGCATCAAAGGTTTTCCAAATACTATCGGCGGCATAGAGTTTTTCTACATCCTTTTTATCTTCCATCCAAGGGGCCATTTTGGGGTAGCCTCCACGTCCCTTTTTGTGTTTTGCCACGAGCTTTTTCACATAGTCTCTTTTGTAATGATCTTTATGATTTTGAGTAATATCTAGTTTCAGAATTGGACTCTTGGTATTGTTATAGCTAATAGCCCCAATTTCGGCAATTTGAGGTTCATTTTGAATATCATAGGCAAAAACCGCAGGGTCATTCTTAAACCCACTCACAATATGGCGTGCCCGATTCAAAACCTCCTTTTCCGTGGCATCATAGGAATGAGTCACAATCTGTAGCAATATTTGGATTCCCAATCTATGGCAGAGATCTTTGATTTTTTGATTAAGCTCGGGGCAATCCACCATCGCTTCTTGCCCAAATATTCTGATGGTATTGATTCCAGCAGCCTGCATTTTTCTAAAATCTCTTTCAATGATAGCTAAGTCAGAATCGCTAAATTTATTTTTGTCCCAAAATGAGAAACTCTTATTGTTCATGGGGTAGATATAATTTGACCCTACCATAAAAAAAGGTGCGCCTGATTCAGTAAGAAGAGTTGTTCCATCTTCACTTCGCTTCACAAAACCTATCTTATGAGGGGCGCGTTTCTTTTGCATTATAGGAGGTAAAGTAGGCTTCTTGCTAAGAATGGAATTATCCTTACAACTATGGATCATCTCACTTAAAAGTGAGCAGAGCGCCGAGTCAGTATAAGTTTTGAGCCCAGGCATATTGAAGAATAGCCAATGTGAATCTTTAAATTCACCTCCCGTGTGAATAAGGGCACCACCTGCCCACCCTAGAGAGTCGTCATATTTTCCATAAGCTTTACATAATGGAATATAAAAGCCATCCTCTGCTGGAGCTTGGCCTATAGCTGAAACACCACTGTAATGTGCACTGAGAGAGAAAGTTTGTGAAAAGGGAGAGTTTTCGAATGATTGAACCCTCACAACTTCATGCATGTCAAATATATCGTAGGGTTCATAGGGATAAAGGGATGGAATACGGAAATCTTGACTCAAATCGCCTTGGGGAAAGTCAACTTCTTTGAGTTCATTGCTCAGTGATATATTTTTGAGGTAAATATTGTAGAAGCCATTATGGAGTCCAGCGTGGTTATAATCCTGACCAAAAGCGCATGACTTGATCTGAGAGAGATTAAGCTTAGTTTTTTCCCGATCAACCCCTCCGCTTATATAGTTAAAATCTCCCCCCATAAAAACACTATTTTCCCACTTTTTGGGAGAGATGTTAACTTTTCGAAACCAAGTAGAGCCATCATGTTCTTGTATCTTAATGCATATCTGTTTTGCTGAGGAATTTCCTTTCAAACAAAATTTAATCAAGGTTGCACTTTTGACGACTTCTGAGGGGGGGATGTCAAAAACAAAGGTATCATACCAATCTCGTGCATCAATAAACATATACACCCCACCCTCGCGCCATTTGTTAATAACACTTCTAGTATCTTGGGTAAATGCGTCACGGTGATAACGAGATGGATTGGTAACATTAGGAATTGAAGTAAATGGCACATTCTCTAGAATTTTTCTCGTTTCTTGACGAGAACGGTAGACCTGACCAAGTTTATAGCTAGGCTGAGAAAATGGTTTTCCGCCTAGAAAAACGACATCACCACCCTGCTTCATATACCTATGGAGATGCTCCCACATAACGGCAGGGCAACGAGGGGCATCAGGGATGATAAGAGCATTATATTTGGAGAGTTCAGTCGCTTTTTCTTCGAGAATATCTTTAAGAGATACTGAGCTCACAACATGGGAGTCACTAAGACTTTTTCTAATTTGCTCTAGGGAAACTGGATCAACATATCCAGTATATCCTGTAAATAAAGCAATCTTTGAAGAGAAAGTGGCCTCTTTAGCGTGTAGGGTGCAGAAAGCAAACCATACCAACAGAAGGTACTTGATAAGCTTAATATTCAGAGCTGTGGTCATATTTTTCGTGCGTTTCGGTAACGAAGAATGGATTGAATGCGCTGCACTTTTGAAGTGCTTAAGGGATAATAAATCAAGAGCAAGCATGCTCCCCCTACAGCGAGCGCAGGAATAAAGGAGTCTAGGGCACGCATCATAGTTATAGTTTCCGCGCTTTGCGGTCCATCAATAGAGGCATCAAAACCGGTCATTTGCAAAATAAATCCAGCACAGAGTAAGGAGATGGACACCGAAAGCTTGTTGGCCCAGTTTTGCACTGCACCAAACATTCCCTCGCGACGAGAACCATGTTTAAATTCATCGTAATCACAAACGTCTGCAATCATGGCAAAAGCTACTCCCCATACAGCACCAAGTCCAGGAGCTGTTAGCACTGCTGGAATCAGCTGAAGATAAGGCATTACTGGGTTGTAACAGACCCACTTGCTTAAAGATCCCATAGCTGCCATAGAGAGAATGATAATCAGGATCTTACGTTTACCAAATCTATTTGCAAGGTAACATACAAGGGGTATGGCCATAAAATTAACAATATTAAAGGTCGTACCCACAATACCAAACATCACAGATGCTTCCTGCGCATTTCCTCCATACACATAATAAATATTAATATACAGTGCCATTTGCATGACAAGAAGAATGCCAAAAAGGACAGAGACAATAACCCCAATAATTATGAGAAATGGTCTGCAACTAAGAGTTGTCATGAAGCTACTTAGAATGGAGTATTTCTCTTTACTCACCGGGTCTTGAGTGCGCTCTGAACAATAAATAACCGTAAGAATAATACAGCCCACAATAATAAGAGACGACCCACCCGCGACCCAACGCATGCCATCGAGAGAATCGGAAAACACATCTCTTTGAATCAACCAAAACGTCCACTGTACGGCAAAACCACTTATAAAACTGAATATTGATCGATAGGTTTGGATTTCAGTGCGCTCACCGTAGTTTGAACTCATCTCAAAGCCTAAAGCATAATATGGCACACCAAATACGGTAAAACAAGTGTAAAAAAGAAGGGATGTGATAAGAAAGTACGAGAAATACTGCATTTCAGTCATACCGCGAGGCATCATCCATAAAAGAACGAAGAAAAGAGCACTCAACATGCCACCGATAAATATAAAGGGTTTACGTCTCCCGTACTTCGAATTCCAGCGGTCACTAATCCCACCCATGAGAGGATCGGTGAAAGCATCCCAGAAACGCGGAGCAGCGAGAACAATGCCTACCAGAGCAGGGCTTACACCCAAGGTCACATTCAAGATGGGGTTAGCCATCATATTGATGGTGTTATTGAGGTTATGCTCGGCATATCCCCCAAGACCATAGGAAAGTTTTGCAGAAAAGGGAAGTTTTTTTGGGGAATTGCTCACAAATGAATCTTAGAAGTAAAAAATATCACACGTGTGTTATAATAGGCAACATTCAAACTAAGTCAAGTGGGCTAAGAAAATATTCCTAAGGTGCACGGAAATATATTCTTGGAGTACAGCTATCCTACTGAAAATCAGTACATTTAGCGTATATAACAGTTAAGAAAGATCCTTAAACACTATTCCATCTCATTATCATAATCGGATTGATACTAGCCTATTGCACTTATCGCAAACCTCCTTATCATAACACTCCTGTGTTTTTGCTTATTCAGATTTATCTATGAAACCAACCCAAGTAGATATTGCCAAACGAGCGGGCGTCGATCGTTCGGTAGTATCCCGTGTTTTAAGCGGAAACATGGGCAAAACCTCTGTTCGACCGGAACTGGCTGAACGTATCCATAAAGCTGCAGCCTCACTGGGTTATACCCCAAATCTTGCAGCCCAAGCCGTCCGCACTGGCAAATTCAATACCATTGCCCTTCTCATGAGTACTCATCAAGAGCGCAGCTACATTCCCACAGCACTTATTAACGGCCTACACGACAAACTAGCTGAACACCAGATGAATCTGCTCATTGCACGCATTCCCGATGAAAGACTTGAAGACGACGAATATATTCCTCAAATCCTCACTTCACTTATGGCTGATGGACTGATTATCAATTACACTCATGCGGTCCCCCCTCGTCTAGAAAAGCTCCTGAAACGACACCATCTACCTGTGGTATGGATCAATCAGGAGCTGGATACTGATTCTATTTATCCCGATAATCGCAGAGCTGCTCAAAAGCTTACCCAACACTTACTTGCCCAAGGCCACACAAAAGTTGCCTACCTGGACGCCGACACCCCTTCTGCCAAGCTCGCATCAACCCATTTTAGCAACCGCAGTAGGTCCGAAGGTTACGTAGATGCTATACGTTCAGAAGGCCTTGCTTGTACCGAGATTCGCCCTAAAAAATATATAGGACATGGAGACGCTGCTCTCATCGACTCATGGCTTAGTGAATACGACTTTACTGCCATTATATCCAAATGGATTGTGTGGGTTCCAGTTATTCTGCAGCATTTCTGGAAACAGGGAAAAGATTTCCCGAATGATATCTCTCTTGCCACCTTTTCGGGTCAGCAAGCAGAATCTTTTGGCATCGGTTTTGTAACCTCAATGGTTGAGCCTGACTATGAAATGGGCCAAAAAGCTGTGGATATGCTTCTTCAAAAAATCCAAGCCCCTCAGGAAAACATTCCTTCCCTGATGCTGCCATTTGAATTCAATCAGGGTAGTACCTCCTAAAATATTCGCCCAGAACTCAGTAATAATAGCCAAGTCATTAGCATTTTTGGCCATATTCTCAGGACTATTGCTCAGGCTTCATTAGAAATAAATATTTCTGAACACCTATTGACATTCGTGTGTTAATACGTAACATAAGGATAGCACACGTGTGTTAATTGTATTTTACATCATTTTTCTACTTCCTTTAAGCGTTGGACACATACGAAATGAGCATTACTAACCTCCCTCTTATACGTCACCCCGAAAACCCCATACTTACACCTGAGCAGATGCCCTTTCGTTGCTACACTGTTATGAATGCAGGGGCAACGCTTTATAAAGACAAGGTATTACTTCTCTTAAGAGTAGAAGACTGTGAGCGTCAGACTGATTTCTATGTTGCCACCAGCACAGATGGAATCAATTTCGACGTTTGCGAGACCCCCATCAACCTTCCCCTTACTGAACAAGAAAAACGCTACGGAGCATCTCACCGCTTCGATATGCGCATAACCAACCTAGACGGCAAATACTATGTATGCCATGCTGCTTGGTTAGGAAAATATGGCAGCTGCATAGGCATGGCGACCACAGAGGACTTTGTGAATTTTGAGCCTATCCCTTATCTATCAGAGCCTTCAAACCGTAATGCCGTCCTTTTTCCAGAAAAAATCAATGGACTCTATGCCCGTCTTGATCGACCACAAAACGTCGATGGAAGCGGCTATACGTGGATCAGCTATTCTCCAGACCTCATCTATTGGGGCAAAGCCATGCCCCTCGATCTCCCCTACACCTCTTGGAACCGAAATAAAAATGGCGCAGGTAGCATACCCATAAAAACACCTCATGGCTGGCTTGAAATCTTCCATGCTACAGCAGAGACATGCTCCACGGAAAACTATTATCTTGGAGTTGCTCTACTTGACCTTGAGGATCCCTCTAAGGTGCTTGCTGCCCCACGTGAATTTATTCTAGCAGCTGAACGTGACTATGAGTGCATGGGACAAACGCCAAATGTTGTATTCACTTCAGGTGGTGTCGTTATGCCCGACGGCACTTACAATATTTACTACGGTGGAGCCGATACGAGAATGTGTCTTGCCACCACAACCATAGAAACTCTGATTGACTACTGTCATAAAGATCCTGAAGGAAAGAACAGTCATGTTGTTTTCAACTAATCATCGCGCCCCTAAGCTAGAGTTTCGCCATTTTTGACATTGAGCAGCCATTGGCAATTCGCTCAGTT